>CAIZMK010000149.1 GCA_903934035.1 uncultured Methylococcaceae bacterium | reverse complement strand
TAAAAAATTATTATTAAATATCAATAATCTATGACTTAATAAAATCCCCCTCGATCCCCCTTTTACAAAGGGGGAAGCTAAAGTCATAATACTTTCACAGTCTCTAGTGCATACGCCCAACATGTTATAGGGCTTATTTTATAAGGGCGTATGCAATACGCCCCTACGATCTTCACCACAATGTTGTCATTCATGCGTGGGAACGATAAGTTGCCGATACTCTTTAGGAGAAAATCGTAGTTTCGTAATCACTTAGAGCCAACTTGTTTTATTTAGCCCAAGCCTGCAATAGTTTGTTGACCTCAGTCCATTCTTCTTCAAAGCGCTGCGATAGGGTGTTAAGACTTGCTGAGTCACCGGCTATTGCTGCATCTTCAATAGCTACACATAAATCTCCTAGGTCAATTGCTCCTACGGTACGTGCTGCAGATTTAAGTTTGTGAGCCGCTGTGTGTACAGCATCTATTTGTTGTGAACGGATGGCTGTTATGATTTCAGCACAGATCTCTTGTGAAGATTTCTGGAAAAAGTTTAAGAACTTAGCTACTTTGGCTGGATCTTCACCAATTTCTTTTTTTAGTATATCTACATTCAGCCTATTTTCATTGTTGCTTATTTCAGTAGTCGCTACTGTCGCAGGTTCTGGTTTTTTTAGCTGAGGCTTATTTGGTATTTCTGAATTAAGGTGTTGTTTTAGTGTGGAAATAAGTAATCGTCCATTGATGGGCTTATTTAGAAAATCATCCATGCCGACTTCTAAGCATCGTATTCTCTCATCTTGGGATACGCCAGCAGTTAGGGCGATAATGGGCATTTTGTCAAAACGTGTTTGACTACGTATGCGTGTAGTCGCCTCAAAACCATCCATGATCGGCATGTGTGCATCCATAACGATCGCATCGAATTCATACTGTTCCAATAAGTCTAATGCTACTTTACCATTATCTGCAAGTTCCACGCTAAAGCCCGCTAAGGCCAGTATCTCTTCAATAATTTGCTGGTTGAATAAATTATCTTCTACTACCAGTATTCGTGTGTTTGTGTACTCTGAATCAGGGTCGCTGTTTATTTCAGCTAAGCTTTCTGCTTGTTTTGTAGGGTATGCAATTGTTTCGGTCGGTAAATCCATAACAATCTCAAAGCTAAAAAAACTGCCTTCACCCAATTCGCTGCTGACTTTGAATTCCCCCCCCATTAGATGCAAGAGGTTTTTACTAAGCGATAATCCTAAACCTGTACCCCCATAACGACGGGTGATAGAGTTGTCAATTTGGTTGAATACTTGAAATAAATGTGTCTGATCCTCTTCAGTAATGCCGATACCTGAATCTTGAACAGAAAACAAAAGTTTTGCCTGCTTGGCATCCTTACTCAGTGCTGAAATATTAAGTTTTACATAACCGTAATCAGTAAACTTGATGGCGTTGCTGATTAGGTTTATGAGTATTTGTTTTATTCTTTGTTCATCACCTATTAATTGCAGTGGAGTATCAGTGGCAATGTCTGTGGTGAATAGAAGGCCTTTCTTATCGGCACTGCTTTTAAAAAAGCTATAAAGTTCGTCCTTAAGTAAAGTCAAATCAAATAATTCTGGAACAATGGTGATTTTGTCAGCTTCTAATTTAGAGAAGTCTAAAATGTCATTCAGTATATTGCGCAAGCCCATAGAGGCAGTTTTGATTTTGCAAAGATAGTCGCGAATGTTATCGGGCATGTCTTTTATTAAAGCAAGTTCAGTAAAGCCCATAATGACGCTGATAGGTGTACGTATTTCATGCGACATATTAGCCATGAATAAGGACTTGCTTTCAAAAAGTGATTCTGCTGCTTTGGTGGCTGTAATCAATGCAAGCTCAGTTTCTTTACGGGCTGTTATATCTTCTTTTAAAACTAAATAATGGTCAATAATTCCATCTGCAGTCGCAATTGGAATAACTTCAGTTAAATCTACCGTTTCTTTGCCCTGCTTACTTTTATTGATCAACTCACCTTTCCATGGCTTAAATTCCATTAATGTAGACCACATTTCGCTATAAGTTTCTGGCGAGGTCTTTTCTGAAAAAAACATTTGCGAGTTTTGTCCGATCACTTCACTAAACAAATAACCCGTGTGCCTTAAAAAGGCGGGGTTGACGTATTTAATCTCTTTATTAAGATTGGTAATCATAACTGGACTTGGGCTTTGATTAACTGCCATAGACTGGATGGTTAAGTTATCTTGCAGGTTTTTTTGCAAAGAAATGTCTTCTACAATTAAAATAAAATAATCCAAGCGACTATCTTTATGTCGGATTAATTTTACGTGTAAAGCCCCCCAGATGACATGACCATTTTTATGTCGATATTGACATTTCTCTTCAAATTCAGAAATCTCACCCGACAAACACTGACTAATTTTGGTTGCGTATTGAGAGTAACAATCTTCACAACTGATATCCTCAAGATTCATGTTGAGTATTTCATCATGACTATAGCCGATGAAGTTACAGAACTTAGGGTTGACTTCTAGTATGTCACTATTCGTTGAAACGTTAATAATACCAACAGGGGCGAGTTGTGTTGTGTTATTAAATCTGGCTTGCATTGATGAAAGATCAATGTCACCTTTCATCAGTAGGGCTTCATAAATCGTTTTTTCCATAGTTGGTAAAGACGATTGTTTCAATAATGGTATTAAACGAATGACAAAAAATGCGGTGCCTAGTGAAAGAAAGGCCGTTATTGCGTGTATGATTGCATCCAGCCAGTAGATGGGTTTCCATAGCAGGACAATTGAAATTAAATGAGAAGTACCGCAGGCTAGTATAAAAGCGCCCAGCATTAAGTAAATTTTACGAAAGGGTAGGTCTTTTCGATGCCATGCTATATAAATCAGTGCAAGAGGAATTGAATAATAAGCTGCAGCTGTTAAAAGATCGGTAAAGACATGAGTCCAAAACAGGCTAGGGGTCCATTCGATAGAGTAACCCTGAGGCATCCATTCCGCACTATTACTCAGGTATTGTTGAATGTTTTCAAACATACCGAGTGCTCGATTTCAAAAATTCGATAGATGAGGGTATAAGGTTCATTTTTAGTGCAAACGTAATTATTAATGGACACGGCAATAAGACGAACTGTAATCCAGCTCAATATCCGTGTAGTGTAATACGTTGATGTAAGTTTAATTTGATGAGGAGTATAGATAAATCTATTCTATTTAGAAGATAAGGATTTAAAAATAAGTTTTTTATTTTTGAACCGCGAAACATATTAAGCAGCGCAAAATATATCTGAGTTAATGACATAGTACGATGGTACCGAGAAGCCGACTCGAACGGCCACGAGCTTGCGCCCACTAGCACCTGAAGCTAGCGTGTCTACCAATTCCACCATCCCGGCAAGGACGCTCTATAAAAGCTAAGTAGCCGAAGAATATACTTAGGCTAGGTTTTTTTGTCAATTAATTAAGCCTAAATGTTTGTAGTGATAAGGCTAGATAAATAAGTTTTTTCTAGTAAAATTTCATGTAATCTTTATTTTCCGTTCTACTCTTTAAGTTAAGCATGTATCATGTGCGCTGTAACTCTATTACTTAATTGTATTATTCACCTTGTATCTATATTAAATAAATGCCATCGAAGTCTAATAAAGACGTTGATTTGAATTCAACACAAGACCCATACGCTCAGCGTGAAGCTGAAAAGTATGAAAATCCCATTCCTAGTCGTGAACTAATACTCCATAATTTGGAGCAGGCTGGAAAGCCTTTATCGCGAGTAGAGTTTGCTACTATTTTCAAACTTGAAAGTGATGACGACCTAGAGGCGCTGCGTCGACGGTTAAGAGCGATGGAGCGTGATGGTCAGTTATTATTCAACCGTGGTCAACGCTATTGCCTCGTTAATAATAAAGATTTAATTGTTGGTCGAATTATCGGTCATGCTGATGGTTTTGGATTTGTTAGACCTGATGACGGCTCTGATGATTTGTATTTGTCGCCCCGTGAAATGAATCCCTTATTACATAATGATAGGGCGATGGTTCGTATTGCCGGTATTGACAAGAAAGGACGGCGTGAAGGCGCGGTCGTTGAGATTTTAGAAAGAAATACCCATCAAATTGTTGGGCGTCTTTATAAAGAAGATGGCTTTACCTATGTTGTGCCTGACAATAAGAATATTGCTCAGACACTCTTAGTTATGAATGGTGAAGCGGGTGACGCAAAGCAAGGACAAATTGTAATTGCTGAAATTGTTGAACAACCTACTAAGTTACGCCAGCCTATAGGTCGGGTCATAGAAGTGCTAGGAGACCATTTAGCTCCCGGTATGGAAATTGAAATGGCCATTCGTTCTTATGAATTGCCGAATGTTTGGCCAGATGAATTACTGGAGTCTATTAAGTCTTTAAGTTCAGAAGTGCCTGAGTCGGCAAAAGAAGGTCGTGTAGATTTACGTAAGCTGCCATTAGTGACCATTGATGGTGAAGATGCACGTGATTTCGATGATGCTGTCTTCTGTAAAAAAACACCTAAAGGCTGGAAACTACTGGTAGCGATTGCCGATGTTTCTCATTATGTACAAGTTAATAGTGAATTAGATAAAGAAGCCAAAAATCGAAGTACTTCGGTGTATTTTCCTGAGCAAGTCATTCCTATGTTGCCAGAAATATTATCGAATGGTTTATGCTCGCTTAATCCTCATGTCGATCGTTTATGTATGGTTTGTGAATTAATCATAGACGATGAAGGCAAAGTTATTCGTTCTAAGTTTTACGATGCTGTGATGTGCTCTCACGCTCGGTTAACGTATACCGAAGTGGCTAAAATGTTGGTCGATGGTGATGTGGCGTTAGCAGAAAAACACTATGCCTTAATGCCACATCTGCGTGAACTTTACGCACTTTACAAAGCCATGAGAATTCAGCGCGAACTTCGTGGCGCGATGGACTTTGATACCCAAGAAACTCGTATAGTCTTTGCAAAAGATCGTAAGATCGACAAAATAATACCCGTCGTACGTAATGATGCTCATAAACTTATTGAAGAGTTTATGATTACCGCAAATAGTGCAGCAGCTCGTTACCTTAATGCTAAAAAAATACCTAAGTTATTACGTATTCATGAAGGGCCTAGTGCAGATAAAGTATTAAATCTGAAAACCTTTTTAGGCGAGTTGGGATTAAAATTTGGTGGTGGCGTAAATCCTACCCCCTTGGATTATATGCATTTAGTCGATAGCGTAAAAGATCGGCCTGATGCGCATTTAATTCAGACAGTATTATTGCGCTCTATGTCTCAAGCGGTTTATAGTCCTGACCTTAAGGGACATTTCGGTTTGGCTTTAGATGCGTATGCTCACTTTACCTCGCCCATACGTCGTTATCCTGATTTACTCGTGCATCGCGCTATTCGACATTGCTTATTAGATAAAAAAATAGAAAACTTTGTCTATGGCGTGCCTGATATGATTTTACTAGGCGAACATTGTTCGGCTAATGAACGTCGCGCTGATGATGCCACGAGAGATGTTGTCAGTTGGTTAAAATGTGAATACATGATGGATAAAATTGGCGAGGAATTTCCCGGTATTATTTCTGCAGTTACCTCATTTGGCTTTTTTGTTGAATTGGCTGATATTTATGTAGAAGGTTTGGTCCATATTAGTAATTTGGGTCAAGATTATTTTCATTTTGACCCAACTAGTCATCAATTAAAAGGAGAGCGCACGGGTATTAATTTTCGTTTAGGCGATAGAGTAAGAATTAGAGTAACCCGCGTTGATCTTGATGAAAAGAAAATGGATTTTGAGCTTCTTCAAAAGGGTGGTTCTGCAGCAAAAGAAGCGATCTCTGATAAGCCTAAAAAGCGTCGCAGAAAGAAAAAATAAGAGTTAAGCCTGAACAAAACGATTAGTTGTAGTTGTAGGCCGGAAACGCTTTACTCGCTTTCGCTCGAAAAGACTTATTCCGGCCTACAAATGCCCATAAATAGATAAAAAATGTAGCTTGGGTTACGCTATCACTAACCCGACCTACAAGAACTATCCGAAAAATATCCATAATTTATTAACACATGAAATCAAGCAAACTATTTGGCCTACATTCAGTTCAGGCGGCTTTAGATTATTCACCTAAAAAAATACATCAAGCCTGGGTTGATAGTGGTCGCCAAGATAAGCGTCTGTCTCAGGCGGTGGATGACTTATTAGACTTAGGAATAGTTCCTGAAAAAGTCGATAGAAAGAGGCTGGATAAATTAGCTGACAATAATAATCATCAAGGCATTGTCATTGAAGTTGAAATGCCCGGTGAATTAACGGAAAGCGATTTAAAAACAGCAGTTGAGAACCTAACAGACCCCGCTTTGTTTTTGGTTTTGGATAATGTTCAAGATCCTCATAATCTGGGTGCATGTCTTAGAACCGCTGATGCAACAGGTGTTCATGGCGTCATTATTACCAAAGATAACGCTACTGGTATTACGCCAACGGTATGCAAAGTTGCCAGTGGTGCGGCAGAGACGGTTCCTGTCTATCAAGTCACTAATTTAGCACGCACTTTGCGTTGGTTAAAAGGTGAGGGTTTATGGATCATCGGTGCTGCAGGCGATACAGCCCAAACTTTGCATAAAACTGACTTTACAGTGCCAATGGCTTTGGTGGTTGGCACTGAAGGCAAAGGTTTAAGACGTCTAACCAAAGAACAATGCGACATCTTGGTAGCGATCCCAATGTTAGGCCAAGTAGAAAGCCTCAATTTATCTGTTGCCACAGGTGTATTGCTTTATGAAGCCGTACGCCAGAGATTTCCTGCTGTTTAATGCAAAATAACATAATTCACCGATTGCAAGGCCAAGACTTAAGCTGCGTTCGTGATGATCGCATCTTGTTTGAAGCGCTTAATTTCGAGTTGAGCGCGGGGCAAGTATTATTGCTGGAAGGCGAGAACGGCAGCGGAAAGACGTCATTGCTGCGAATATTATGTGGTTTTAGAGAGCCTGATGCGGGGCTAGTGTTGTGGGGCGGCAATGCCATTAACGACAGTCAATATTACGATGATATGGCTTATGTCGGTCATTTAGATGGTGTGAAGAAAGAACTAACAGTACTTGAAAATTTAAAAGTATCTTTAGCGCTAGGTCAAACGGGACACTATTCTATTCCCCAAGCACTGGCTAAAGTGCTGTTGGCAAACTTTGATGATGCTTTGGTTCAGAGTTTATCTGCGGGTCAAAAAAGACGCTTATCATTGGCTCGTTTATTAATTACCAAAAACACCTTGTGGATACTTGATGAGCCTTTTACTTCACTTGATAAGCAAGGTATTTCATTGATAGAAAGCTTGATGACTGAACATTGCAAAGCTGGAGGAATGATTATATTAACATCACACCATGATATCGCTTTGCCGAATGTGGATGTGCAACGTATCTTGTTATCCTAATGTCTTTGTTTTACGCATTTCTAGCTATTATTAAGCGTGATTTGTTGTTGGCTGTGCGCCGTCGTACAGAAATTGCAAATCCCTTATTATTTTTTATTCTAGTCATCACGCTTTTTCCTTTAGGCATCGGCGCTCAACCTCATTTATTGCAAGCAATTGCACCAGGTATTATTTGGGTATCAGCTTTGTTGGCCGCTATGTTGTCTTTAGATAGTTTATTTCGCTCAGATTTTGATGACGGCTCATTAGAACAGATTTTATTAAGCCCTTATCCAACTTCAATGTTAGTGCTGGCTAAAATTATTGCCCACTGGTTGGTTACTGGATTACCGTTATTGATCGTTGCACCTTTACTGGCTGTTTTCTTAGGAATGCCTACGCAATCCTTAGGCGTTTTATTATTAACGCTACTATTAGGTACGCCGGTATTGAGTTTAATCGGTGCGATTGGAGTCGCTTTAACGGTAGGCTTGCGACGAGGCGGAATGATCTTATCATTATTAGTTTTACCCTTATATGTACCTGTACTTATTTTTGCAGGGAATGCCGTGGAGATGGCTGGCAGTGGTTTACCCGTAGATGCTCAGATTAATATCTTGATTTCAATGTTATGCTTGTCTTTAGTTTTGGCGCCTTGGCCGACAGCAGCGGCATTAAAAATGAGTGTTAATTAACAATATTTTGTAAAATATCTATTGATTGTGTGTAGCCATTCTTGGTCTTTTACTCCGCTCGCTCTTTGTGCATAGGTATCTACACAAATAATTGTTAGCATTCTCACGCAAGAACGATAACATTGTGGTAAAGATCGTAGGGGCGTATTGCATACGCCCTTACAAAGAAGCCCTATAACATTGGATTTTAAATAAATGGGCGTATGCAATTCGCCCCTACGGTATTTTTTTATCGTTTCCACGCCGATAAGAAACTTGTGTAGATAACTATGCTCTTTGTGACACTGCTCTGTGCAGGACTTAAACTTAACTAAAATATACCTATGTTTTTAATTCCTAATGCCGTTGTAAGATTTTTTCATCGTATGGCTTCGCCACCTCATTTTTATGCCTTTACTGATAAGGTCATGCCATGGCTGATTATTATCTTCGTATTGTTGACGGGTTTCGGACTCTATGGGGGCTTATATTTAGCGCCGGCTGATTATCAACAAGGTGATAGCTATCGTATTATTTATATTCATGTTCCTAGTGCTTGGATGTCCTTATTTATTTATATGGTGATGGCTATTTCTGGTGCTATTGGCTTAGTTTGGCGTATTAAATTAGCTGAAATAGTTGCGATTAGTAGTGCTCCAATCGGTGCCAGTTTTACTTTTATCGCTTTATTTACCGGTTCATTATGGGGAAAACCCATGTGGGGAACGTGGTGGGTTTGGGATGCTCGCTTAACCTCTGAATTGATATTGTTGTTTTTGTATCTTGGGGTTATTGGTCTTTATGGTGCGATAGATGATAAACGTGTCGCTTCTAAAGCGGTAGCTATCTTAGCTTTAGTGGGTGTGGTTAATATTCCTATTATTCATTATTCCGTGGAATGGTGGAATACCTTGCATCAAGGCCCTACCGTGACCAAAATGGACAAACCTTCCATACATGTCAGCATGTTAATCCCTTTGTTATTAATGGCTTTATCCTTCAAGGTTTATTATTTGATCGCCTTAATACAAAGAATTCGTATCGAATTATTACAACGTGAGCGTAACGCTCAATGGGTTAAAGCTAAAGTTTTGGAGCAAGTTTGATGAGTTTAGACCAATTTCTATCTATGGGTGGCTATGGCTTTTATGTCTGGACTTCTTATGGTGTTACTTTTTGCGTATTGCTAGCAAACATTATTATTCCAGTTTTGCAGCGCAAACAGTTTTTTGTTAAAGCCTTAAAGAAACAAAGACAATCTCTATGAAGCCAGCCAGAAAACAGCGCTTAATTTTAATAGCTTTAATGGTTATTGGTGCCAGTATCGCCACCGCCTTCGCTTTAAAATCATTTAATGACAATTTAATGTACTTCTTTTCTACTACTGATGTAGTTGCAGGCAAGGCCCCAAAGACTGCTTTGTTTAGACTAGGCGGTATGGTGATTAAAGGCAGTGTTGAAAGACCGGGTGATGGAATGATGGTGCGTTTTAAGCTCACTGATTTTAGTAAAGAAGTGACCGTTGAATATACCGGTATATTGCCTGATTTATTTAGAGAAGGGCAGGGTATCGTCGCTCATGGCAAATTGAATGAGCAAGGTGTTTTTATTGCCGAAGAAGTGCTGGCTAAACATGATGAAAACTATATGCCGCCTGAAGTTAAGGCTAGCTTAAAAAATCAGACCACCTCAGGAACAAACAAATAACCATGATCCCAGAACTTGGACACTTTTCACTAATACTCGCCTTGTGCATGGCACTAGTCTTGGGTACCTTGCCCATCATCGGTGCTTTTCGTAATCAGCTAGGTTGGATTGCCGTAGCTAGACCTGCAGCATTTGCACAATTGCTGTTCATGGCTTTGGCTTACGGATGTTTAACTTATAGCTGCTTAACGCATGATTTTACAGTTAAATATATTGCGACTAACTCTAATACTTCTTTACCGACGCTGTATTTAATATCAGGGGTATGGGGAGCGCATGAAGGCTCGTTATTATTATGGGGTTTAGTGTTAACGATATGGACGGCGTTGGTCGCTCAGTTTAGTAAAAGCATACCCGCAGCGACTTTAGCACGTGTATTAGGCGTCATGGGGCTGGTTTCTATTGGCTTTATCTTATTTTTATTAGTAACCTCTAATCCCTTTGAGCGTTTATTTCCTGCGCCCTTAGAAGGCCGTGATTTAAATCCTTTATTGCAAGATCCAGGGTTAGCGATTCATCCACCTATGCTATATATGGGGTATGTCGGCTTTTCTGTGGCTTTTGCATTTGCGATTGCAGCTTTACTAGAAGGCCGCTTGGATGCCGCTTGGGCTCGATGGTCTAGGCCTTGGACTAGTATGGCGTGGATGTTTTTAACGCTAGGTATTGCTTTGGGTAGTTGGTGGGCTTATTACGAATTAGGTTGGGGCGGTTGGTGGTTTTGGGATCCCGTTGAGAATGCTTCATTCATGCCATGGTTAGTGGGTACTGCGCTCATACATTCCTTAGCAGCGACTGAAAAGCGCGGCGTCTTTAAAACATGGACTGTTTTATTAGCTATCTTTGCCTTTTCCTTGAGCTTGTTAGGTACTTTTTTAGTACGTTCAGGTGTATTAACATCCGTTCATGCTTTTGCTAGTGATCCGGCTAGAGGGTTGTTCATCTTAGTCTTTCTGGCAGTGGTGGTTGGTGGTTCTTTGTTACTCTATGCTTTTAGGGCGCCTACCGTCAAAAGTAGCGCTACTTTTGAGCTAGCCTCCAGAGAATCAGCAATATTACTGAACAATGTGTTATTAGTAGTGACTGCGGCCAGTATTTTACTAGGCACTTTGTATCCTTTAGTAATTGATGCGCTAGGCTTAGGCAAAATTTCAGTAGGACCTCCGTATTTTAATGCCGTGTTTATACCCTTAATGGCACCGCTGGCCATTGCAGTGGGTTTAGGTATGTTATTGCGTTGGAAAAAAGATTCTATTAGCGGCTTAGCACAACGAGTCCGTTGGATTATTGCCGCTTGTATTGCCGGTGGCTTGTTACTGCCTTTGCTTATGCCTTTTTATTCCTGGGGAGCGGCCTTAGGTTTGACCTTGGCTTTGTGGACGACTGC
>CAIZMK010000148.1 GCA_903934035.1 uncultured Methylococcaceae bacterium | reverse complement strand
CTCATCCCAGCCTACATTATACGTAGGCTGAGATGTAGCGACAGAGACAGTGAAAGTATTCTTTTTATTCCCCTCTTTAGCAAAGAGGGGTTAGGGGAGAGTTGTTCTATTAAAAAATTATTATTAAATATCAGTAGTCTATGATTTAAAAAATCCCCCTCGATCCCCCTTTTACAAAGGGGGGAAGCTAAAGTCATAATACTTTCACAGTCTCGACAGCAAGCCACCGCATACAATCAATGAGCTTTATCGCGCTTAGTTCTTAATAATAAAGTACCAACCCCTTGATCAGTAAATAATTCTAGTAGTACGGCATGTTCTACGCGACCATCGATAATATGTACGCTATTAACCCCACCTTTAAGTGCGTCAGTTGCGCAGCGAGTTTTAGGGATCATGCCTCCTGAGATTGTGCCATCTTCAATTAAATCATCTATATCTTGGAGAGATAAGCCAGTTAGTAGATTTTCTTGTTTATCAAGTATGCCTGCAGTATTGGTTAATAAAATGAGTTTTTCTGCTTTTAATACTTCGGCAAGTTTACCTGCGACTAGATCGGCATTGATGTTGTAAGATCGGCCGTCTTCGCCTACGCCAATTGGAGCGATGACGGGAATAAAATCGCTACGTCCCAACATATCTACTACCGCTGGATCGATGCTACTGACTTCGCCGACATAACCTAAGTCAATGATTTCAGTATCATCAGACTCTAGTGAGGTGTTGTGTTGCTGTATCTTTTTAGCGCGAATGAAATCACCATCTTTTCCTGTTAAGCCTAAGGCTTTACCGCCATTTTGATTGATTAAATTAACAATTTCTTTATTGACTAAGCCGCCCAATACCATTTCAACGACGTCCATAGTTTCGCTGTCAGTTACTCTCATGCCATCAACAAAACGGCTAGTTTTACCCAGTTTGGTTAATAGTTGGCCAATTTGAGGTCCACCGCCATGCACAACGATTGGATTAAGCCCAACTGATTTCATTAATACGATGTCGCGAGCAAAGCTGTTTTTGAGTGCCTCATCAATCATGGCATTGCCGCCAAATTTAACAACGATCGTTTTGTCTTTAAAGCGTTGAATATAGGGAAGGGCTTCAATAAGTACATCGGCTATTTGGTGAGCAGTTCTTTTTTGCATGATTTGATTGATTGTCCGTGATTGATTAATGTTTTGTGATTGCCTGCTAAGGAAGTGAGATTACTGCAAAAACCTTTAAAAAGGCAACTGTCTAGCTGATTTTATTTTTTACCTCACTGGTGTGTTGTTTCGGTCAAGTTTTTTAAAGGCTGATTAATTGTGCTAAAATCAGGCAATGTATTTAAGATGAGTAGTTAGGGATGTCGGGTTACGCTATCGCTAACCCGACCTACATAAAAGCTTAACCGTGGATGGTTAGAGCGATAGCGAAACCCATCATTGTGCGATGTTGTGATGAGTTTCATGTTGTTATACCCATCCTACAAGTCTGAGAATAATCAATGATCTAGGCTCACGATCGTTTTGTAGATAAAGATGAGCTATCTTTTTAAAATCATTAAGTTATAGGCCAAAGTGTTTCAGAAATTTATGGGTTTTGCCCTCGTTGGCGCCGCAGGAACCTTGGCGCATTATTCTATATTATATAGTTTAGTTGAGTTCTATCGCTTTAATCCGGTAGTCGCTACGGGTTGGGGCGCATTAGCCGGCTTAATTGTTAATTATGTTTTAAATTATAAGTTAACTTTTAATAGCCAACAGTCACATAGGCAGACTTTTCCTAAGTTTGTGCTGATTTCTGGTTTGGGTTTTGGCTTAAATTTAGCCATGATGGCTGTGTTGACGCAGTATTTATATTATTTTTATGCACAGATTGTAACTACTGGAGTGGTTTTAATCTGGAATTTTTTTGCCAATAGTTTGTGGACGTTTCAAATGGATATTTCGGGAAATACGCTTGATGATAAGCCTAAATCAATGTTAAAAAAGTTATTTACTGGCGTGGGTTTATTTGCAACTTTATTGCTGCTTAGACTACTCTCATTAGGACTTTATCCCTTGTATGATCCCTCCGAATCTCGCTATGCGGAAATGGGTCGCAAAATGTTGGAAACCGGAAACTGGGTCACACCTCTGATAGATTATGGCGTGCCTTTTTGGGGTAAGCCGCCTATGACAGTATGGTTAACGGCCTCAAGTTTAGGGCTGGGCGGCATTAATGATTTTTCTGCAAGACTACCCTCATTTATATTAAGCCTAGGCGTAATCTGGATTATTTATCATCTGGCTAAAACTCAGCGAGGGGTGGAATATGCAAGAGCCGCAACTATCATACTGGCCAGTACCGTATCATTTTTTGTGATGTCTGGCACGGTTGCTATGGATGTCTGCATGAGTTTTGGCATCACCTTGGCTATTGCTTCGTTTTGGCTGGCATTGCGTGAAGACAGTAAAGCTTACTGGGGGTATTTGTTTTTTATAGGCTTAAGTATTGGCCTGTTGGCTAAAGGTCCGATTGCAATTGTGCTTTCAGGGATAACCTTAGGTTTATGGACATTAATTAGCTCTGAATGGAAACGAGTCTGGCAACGACTGCCTTGGATTAAAGGCACGTTATTGATGTTAGTGATAAGTGTGCCTTGGTTTTTAATAGCCGAACATAAAACGCCAGGCTTCTTAGAATATTTTATTGTAGGTGAGCATTGGAAGCGCTTTACTGAGAGTGGTTGGCAGGGTGATCTTTATGGCAATGGTCATGCGCAACCTAGAGGAAAGATTTGGCAATATTGGTTGGGAGCTGCATTCCCTTGGTCTTTGGTGTTTTTGAAAATACTCATTACAGCCATCGTACAAAAGAAGCCCTTGGAATTGATAAAATCTAATGATGGCTGGCGTTTATATTGTTTGCTTTGGATGACAGCTCCACTATTGTTTTTTACTTTATCGGCTAATATTATTTGGACTTATCCTTTACCGGGATTACCCGGTTTTGCTTTACTACTGGCCGAGTGGTTCCCTTTGCGTTCTAAGTTTAGAACAGTCTTGGCTTTGTGTGTGCCTTTGGGTTTTTTGGGTTTGGTGGCCGCCTATCATTATCCCAACCTAGACTTCTTTAGATCACAAAAGCCTTTAGTCGAAGCCTATGAACACTTGGCTTTAGCAGACGAGCGCCTAGTCTATGTTAATGAGAGACCTTATTCTGCACAGTTTTATAAGCAAGGTCAGGCTGTGTTGGTGACTGGAACTTCTGAATTGCAAGCTAGTTTGCTTGAGGCTCATCATGATTTTTATGTGATTAAAGATGAGCAAATGGTTACGGTGCCCGAAGAACTAAAACAACGACTTAATCCTGTTAAGCATTATCTATTATTTACCTTGTATCAAGCACAGACTAAATAATGGCTAACACACCCATAAATCTAATTATTAATGCCGATGACTATGGCTATTACTCTTGTGTTAGTCAGGGTATCTTAGAGGCTGCAAAATCAGGAGCACTCACTGCAGCGGGAGTTTTAGCAAATAGTCCGGATTTGATGACGCAATTGCAAGGGCTTAAAGACATCGACCAACTAGATCTAGGCATTCATTTAAATTTGACTAGCGGACGGCCTTTAACTGAAGTAATGGCGAATAAATTAGAGTCTAGTCAAGGCCAGTTTCCTAATGCTTATGCTATGAGCGGCTTATTATTGACAGGAAAAATTAGTTTAGCTGATGTAAGGGCAGAATGGCGTGCACAGATTGAAACCTGCCAATCGCTTGAATTACGTTTTTTAAATTCTCATGAACATATCCACATGTTGCCGCTATTGTTTCCTTTAGTTTTGGAATTAGCCAAGGACTATGGCATTAAACATGTGCGCTTGACTCAAGCAGAATGGTTAGCGCCTTTTAGTTTGTCTGCATTCATTCGTAATACTTTGATGCAAACCATGCAGCTTATTAATCAACGCCAAATTAAAATGAAGCCGCCGATATTTTTAGGCTTAAGTCGGAGTGGCAAGTTGGATTACGATTATTTAACAACGATTTTACCAAAATTAAAACCAGGACAAAGCTATGAGTTAATGTGTCATCCTGGACACTTTAATCCTGCTGAAGTTTCAGATGCTAGATTGCTGGCTTATCATGATTGGGAGGGCGAATTGGCATTATTGCAAAGTCCTAAAGTCCATGCTTTATATGAAAAGTTCGGTATCCGTTTGAGCCCATATCCACTATAGATTAACGAGAGCTATGACCTTAATAACCTCAGTAAACCAGCCTATCATCAGCGCAGTTATTCCTGCATATAACGAAAGTCAGGGTCTTAGCGGAGCTATAACTCATATCGCAGGTATTTTAAATGCTTGTGAAAACGCTTGGGAAATTATTGTCGTTGATGATGGGAGTCGTGATGAAACCTATCAGCAAATATGTCAGCTATCAAAAGCAGAGCCTAGAATTAAAGGCTTATCGTTAAGTCGAAACTTTGGCAAGGAAGCTGCGATGTTGGCAGGACTCGCTCATGCAAAGGGTGAGGCCGTTATTATTATCGATGCTGATTTACAGCATCCGCCCAGTTTTATACCTGAAATGGTTGATAAATGGCGTGCAGGAGCTCAGATTGTTCATGCAGTGAAGCGTAGTCGTGATGAAGATTCTGCTGCCAAAAGAGCTGCAGCTTATTGTATTAATCAAATGATCTCTGGTTTGGGTGGTATCAATGTTAAAAACTCATCCGATTTTAAATTATTGGATAGAGAAATAGTCGATATTATTGTTGATCAGTTACCTGAGCGAGAACGTTTTTTTCGTGGTCTGACAAGTTGGTTAGGTTTTTCAGAGGCTTATATTTATTTTGATGTGGCAAGTCGCCAAGGCGATGAGAGTAAATGGTCTTTTTGGCAGCTTTTAGAATTAGCGATTACGGCATTAACCTCATTTACCTCGTTACCTTTGCGTATAGTGACATTTTTAGGTTTTGCAACCCTAATTTTAGGCTTCTTTGTGGCTAGTGAGGCGCTTTGGTCATTAATCCAAGGTCAGGCGGTGTCAGGTTTTGCCACCATCATTATTTGTCTATTATTAATAGGTAGTTTTATTATGATTAGTCTAGGCATTATTGGTGAATATATTGCTAAGATTTATGAGGAAGTAAAGGCTAGGCCGCATTATTTAGTGAAAGCTAGCGTCGGTATTAATAAAGAAAAAAAATAATGGAATTAAGATTCACTATTCATGGTACGTGTAGAGCCACTGCCCTTAGTTAATGAATAAGATTCTAAAAATCAAAATATTGTGAATTTTTAAAAATCCCCCTCTATCCCCCTTTTACAAAGGGGGAAGCTCTTTTTTTTTTACAAGTTCAGCGAAGAAGGTGAAAAATACGCTAGCCCACCCTTTGTTGAGGGAGCTAGGGGAGGGCAACATAACTATCTGCTTTATTAGTATTTTTCTTAACTGTGGACAGTGACTTGTAAAGCGTAATCGATTTCCATGTTTAGATTGAAGCAACCCATGCAGAGTGAATAAACGGCATAATATGAAAGAACAAGATAAAGTATTTCAACAGACAGATCGTGTGGAAGATTTTACTTTTGACGAACGGGTCGCTAAGGTTTTCGATGATATGGTTTCACGTAGCGTGCCTTTTTATAATGAAATCCAACGCATACAGTCCGATTTGGTGATGGATTTCTTGCCTAAGCAGGATGGACTCGTTTGTGATTTAGGTTGTTCTACGGGAACGACTATTAGTGTACTAAGTCAGCATCCACTATGCCCTGTTAGTACTCACTTTATAGGTTATGATAATTCTGAATCTATGTTGGATAAAGCTAGTGAAAAATTATCCGATCAAATAGCGGACGGTAGAGCATCATTAGTCGTTGCTGATATCAATCGTTTACCGAAACTACCCGCTTGCGATGTCGTTATTGTTAATTGGACGTTGCAATTTGTGCGGCCTATCGATAGAGAATCGGTATTGAAAATAATTTATGATGCTTTAAAACCGGGCGGGGTTCTGTTATTGTCTGAAAAAACTTTGGATAATGATCCATTACTTAACCGCTTGTATATTGATCATTATTTACAATTTAAGAAGTCTCAAAGTGGTTACTCCGACCTTGAAAATCAGCGAAAAAGAGAAGCCTTAGAAAACGTCTTGGTTCCTTATCGCTTAGATGAGAATTATCAGTTATTGGCTCGTGCTGGCTTTGCCCGCTGGGGCACTTATTTTCAATGGTTTAATTTTGCTTGTTTAATCGCTGTAAAGGGTTAAGGGGTGACTGTCCAGTTAAGGAGTTAGTTGCTTGGAGTAAAACAGCTTTAGCTGTTTTAAAAGGCAATAGGGAGGTCAGGTTAGCGATAGCGTAACCCGACATTTTGTCTTTTTCACACCCCGATCAATCAGAAGCCCAATAACCAGCACTATAACTGGCTATCTCTCTGCATAAAATCAGCCAAAAAGCCGAAAAACCAGCAAAAAACAGGCGATTTTACGGCGACCAACTCGCAATCGGTGGCTCTCGATTGGCATTTGTCGCCTCAAGTATGCAATTTCATCGCTCTCGAATCGGAATCCGCTGCGCCCGATTGCACTTAAAAAGAGAAAAATAAGCCATTCTAAAGCTCATGATGGGCAATCAGGGACATCAACATGGGCAGCGAGAGCAAAAGTTTTGCCGTCAAATCATTTTTTGCGGCGATTTTTGCTTAAACAAATCGGAGACTTGCAGGCTTTGTTCCGAACTGTCCCTGCCTGATTCCCATTCTGCTGGGCTTGCAGTCCCATCAAAAATGAGCAAATTCGGCAAACCCTTAGTAAAGACAAGGTTTTATCTTGACTTATACCGACATAGGATTATAGTTAGACCCGAACTGATAAGGTATTCGCGAAGTGCCTCAGACTTAACCGCTCGTTCTTCCTATCCATCGACACTCCGTAAACATCAACCGCATTGCAGGCTACCCACTTAACATAGGGCACAGCGCTTGTGTAGAGGTTGCAGTAGCTTGGGCTAACGGCTCTATCGTTACCCCAACATGGATGTCGAGAATAAGTTGGTAGCCCCTTTTCAAAACGGGATACTGATTTTTACAATGCTTTAGCTAACCACTGATAGTCCTGTTAATTTTTATTCATCTACTTTAATGGAGTACCTGTATGCAAGCCAAGCTTATTACCACCTTCGATCACCTGAATGAGTCAGCTTTTCTAGCCAAGGCCGGCACCATCGTGACTAATTTAACTGCCAATGCTAATTATCCAGAACCTTGGGCCGTGCAAGTTGCCACCTTAGCGCAATTGACGACCAGCTACACTGCGTATCTGGACAACTATCATGCCGCTGTTAACCATGACAGTCTTAAAATAGCCCTGCGCAATAGCGCAAGATTAGTGCTCACCGAGCTATTAAAAGGCTTAATTCCTTATCTGGAAATGCTGGCACAAGGCGATACTCATATACTCGCCACGACCGGCTATGAGCTACGCAAAGACATCGTACGTGGTGGTAGCGCTGATATCTTACCGGCCCCCGATGCTTTTCGAGTTACCCATGGCGCAAAAAGCGGTAGCTTTGATATTCACCTCGCCAAACTACTAGGTGCCGGCAGTTATGAAGTGCAAATCACCGAAAGCGATCCTGCGATCGAAGCCAACTGGCGTCATGCGACAACCTCATTAACGGCTGCCCATATTCTGTTAGAAGACCTGATACCCGGGCAAGCTTATTGGGTGCGAGTACGCGGCATCGGTAGTGCGGGTGCTGGCGTATGGACAGAGCCGGTTAATTTGATTGTTGATTGAGGTTGGGGAAAATTCATCTCATGTTATGGAGCCTAGTAGGTTGAGCTAACAGCTCTATCGTTAACCCAACATTTCCACATGAAGATGTTGGGTTGCGAAAAGATGCAACCCAACCTACGCGACTATCTAAAATCAGTGCAGGTTGTGCCGACGTTAGCAGGCGCATCATCCATGAATGATGCGCTTCACTTTGTTTAGCACATGCTATGGCCCTACCTGGCTTAACAGTATTTAAAATTATTTCGAAATGTAAAAATAGCTTTATAAGGAGTGTGTCAGCATGAATACGCAAGATGTTATTAATTTTGTTTTAAATAGATTGGGTAATGATAATCCAATTTTGAGAGAATTGAGTAACGAATCTAAACGTACGATTCTAGAGATACTAGAAAAAGAGAAACCGAGTATTATTAAAAATATTATTAGCCAAATAGCACCAGACAATAATGAACTAAAACATCTAGGTTTTAGCAAATCAAAATTCTTTGATAATGTGCATCCTCTTTTAACATCGGAGCAAGTCAGT
>CAIZMK010000147.1 GCA_903934035.1 uncultured Methylococcaceae bacterium | reverse complement strand
TCTACACAAGTAATCATTCCTGCAGTAGTTGGACAACAGAAATTGTAGTTGTAGGCCGGAATAAGACTTTTCGAGCGTAAGCGAGAGAAGCGTTTCCGGCATGCACGCAGATCCTGTGCAGGAAACACCACCACGCGCTAGTCAGGTCTTATTCCGGCCTACAGCTTCAAATTTTCTCCCTTAAAGCACATAGGTATCTACACAAGTTTCTTATCGGCGTGGAAACGAAAAAAACACCGTAGGGGCGTATTGCATACGCCCATTTATTGAAAGTCCCATGTTATAGGGCTTATTTTATAAGGGCGTATGCAATACGCCCCTACGATCTTCACCACAATGTTATCGTTCTTAAGTGGGAATGCTAAGAATTATTTGTGTAGATACCTATGCTATTGCTTATTTATAATTTTTTATTGTTTGTGCATACAATTGTGCAGAATATACGCCAATAAAAATAGAATTTGATCCTGATAAAGCCGCAGCAAACCCTTTGAACCATGAAGGTGTAACATTTGACGAAGCAAAGGCGGTTTTGCTTGATCCATACGCATTAACCCATGAGAATTTCGAAGCTAATAACGAGCAACGCTCCATTACTTTGGGCATGGGTGCAAAAAATCGCATTCTAATCGTTGTATGGACACTACGCGATGAAACGGTGCGGCTAATATCAGCTTGGAAAGCTAATCAACCCAAAAGGAGACATTATGAGCAACAATTCTGATCCCTTGTTTAACCGATACGCAGATATGGACTTCAGTGATGCTAAACCGGTTACTGATATCCCTACTTTGGCGCAACTGCAAGCAGCACAAGGAGGTAAGTCTCGGATTACCATACGAGTAGATAACGACACCTTGGCCATTTTTAAAGCACGCGCCGAAATGAGCAACGGCAATTATCAAACATTGATGAATGAAGCATTAAAGCAATTTGCCCAAGGCGTCACCTTGTCTGATGTTGTTCGGGAAACAATTCGTCAAGAATTGCATAGCCATCCATAATGACAGGTTTTTTAAGCCCTACCAGCCTGAAAACTAAGCTTATCTTCTGTTTATTAACGCTATTATTCGCTAGGCATAGCCATGTAAAACATGCTGATCTTTTTTTGTTTATACAATAACCACCATGATTATTGAATTTGACCCCGTCAAGAACGCAAAGAACATCACCCAACGCGGCTTGAGTTTTGATTTTGTGGCTGATTTTGATTGGAGTACAGCAGCGCTTGAAACCGATACCAGAAAAGACTATGGCGAAGCCGCTATCAGGCTACAGGCTATTTGCAAGGTCGCTGATGATTTTGATATTTACGCCCATTCTAGGGGGTATAAGAGTTATTAGTTTTCGCAAAGCAAACAAACGTGAGATTAGAAAATATGCAGCCAACACATAATATTGACTGGGAATTTATTGATTCACATCCGATGGCTGACGAGCCAGACGAAGATTCGCAAGAGCTAAGCGATGAAGACTTTACACGTATGCGACCAGCAACCGAAGCATTACCTGAAATCTTCGGTGCGACTTTAGCCGCTGAAATGCTAAAGCCTAAATGTTGAAGACCGCGCACCGATACACCGAAAGTGTTTACTGGAATACGACTTGATGCTGATGTCTTAGAGGCCTTTCGCGCTACAGGCAAAGGCTGGCAAACCCGCATGAATAATGCGCTTAAAGACTGGCTCAAAGGGCATTCACCCGCATAGCGCTTAACTATTAGGCTAGCGGCAATCAGCGTGGATTTATTACACTGGGTCCAAGGGCGGTTGTTACACCTGTAACAAAAGCGCTATGTTGATTCTAGTTTTTGTAGAGACAATAGCTAAGCAAAATAATTTTATAAAACACAGTGGCGAATAATGCTCGCTAAAGACGTATTTTTTGACTAAAAGGGTCAGATTTGTAACTTTGTTTATGGTGGATAAGTGCTACTGCTCTGCATCTTTATAAACCTTGGTCTGTCCTTTATTATTGCTCCATAAATTAACCCTCACTTGAATGCTTTCTCGTGAGGTTTTTTTTCGATTGTTTTCAAGCTTGTGAATGTGTGGCGGATTGCTATTGCGAATCCTACGACTTTCGACTTCTCAAATAAATAATAGGGGAATTTCTAAAAACATCTATTTCCTTTGCTATCGTTAAAAGACAGGGTCATAACGCTCTGTTAATTACTTTTAAGCTTAAATAAGGAATGATCGTGCATAGTAAAATAATCTCCGTTATCGTCATGCTTAGCGTTGCCATACTTAATACTGGATGTGCCTCCATGTTTACAGGAACCACTAGTAACATTAATGTCACCAGCACACCACCAGGAGCCGACTGCAATGTAACTGGGCATGGTGTTCATACGCCCGGAAATGTAATGTTAGGAAAGTCATATTCTGATTTAACCATCAACTGCCAAAAAGAAGGCTATGAAGATGGATCATCGACAATAATTTCGTCTTTTAACCCCACTTCGCTAGTTAATATCCTGACGGTTTATGGCGTAGTCATTGGCTTTATTGTTGACTTTTCAACCGGAGCCGCTTGGCAATATGCCAATCAGGTTAATATTAATTTAATTAAAAAGGCCAATAAATCATGAACAAATTACTAATAATTTCAATATGTTTACTTTTAACAGCCTGCGCTATTGATACCGGCATAGTACCTTTAACTAACCATACCTTTTCCCTTAGTAAACAAGCTGCAACAGGTTTTTCGGGTATTGATGGCGTAAGAGAAAGCGTTCGGCAAGAAGCACGCCAGTTTTGCGACAACCTACAAAAGACGCTGAAAGTTATTAGTTCATATGAAACACAACCACCTTATATATTCGGCAACTTTCCCAAAGCTGATATTACTTTTGCCTGTGTAGTTAATCCAGCAGAATAAAACTATGTGACGAATTATTCCTTAATAGAGGTCGTGTCATCTACCCATTCAAAATCGGCACGGCGCTCTATAGCGTTTCTATATTCGCTCTCATCAACTTCGCGCCAAGTAAAATTATCGGAAGAGCACCAAAGATCAGCGTCTGGCGTAGAGATGGCTTTAAACATTTCGGGGCGTAACGGCACCATACCATGACCTAACAACCGAGAAATAATGATTTCACGCACATATTGAGAGACCTTAACTTCAGCATGATCAGCGAGGGTTTGTAAGTCATCGCGTAAACGCTTAGGTATCCAGATTTTAATGGGCACAATGTTTTTACCTAACTCTGGCACCCAGTAAGTCCAAGACTTTTTCTTACCTGGCGGGGTAGGTTCTTGTGCGATTGAATAGCGAATATCATGATCTTTAAAAAGATTGGGATAGTCGGCCAGTAGCTGTTTAATTACATATAAACCATAACAGTGGTTATACAGATAGTTACGAAAGAACACACTTTGGGATACCGAATCAATTTCACATATTTCTTGTAATGATTCAAAAACCGGCATCGGCAGCCAAAATTTAAAAGCAACATCGTTTTCTTGGAGATCAGAGACATCGCCCATTTTTTCAATTAATTGCTGTAATTTCATCACTCGCCTGACCGGCGCGGCTTGATCAGAGGTTTTATTTTTAGAAAAGAACGGCCACATAGTTAACTCCTATTAAAGAACAACAGCCATTTTATGCTATTACTTAGGTTTAGGGTGTTAAACTCCTACATAAAGCAGTTAAAAGCTTACGTGTGTAGTAGGCAAGTGCTGGCCTGTTATTTAAACAGCACAAGCTTCGCGCTACAAAACACAAGCATCCAAACACACACTCCTTTGAAAAAGGGGGGCAGGGGGGATTTAATCAATAACAGGAAGCCAATGGCCTTAACAAAAACATCAATAACACACTTAGTCATTATCAGCCTACTAGCGGCAATACCCCTAACAGCCCAAGCACGCATAGTCCGTAGTCAAGCCGCTAAAAACCACTTTAAAGCCACACATCCGTGCCCGACTAATGGCAATCGACACGGAAGTTGCCCCGGTTATGTCATAGATCATATTAAGGCCTTAGCCTGTGGCGGCGCAGATGCCCCTAGAAACATGCAATGGCAAAGCATAGAAGCAGGAAAAGAAAAAGATGGCTGGGAGCGTATAGGTTGTAAGACTAAGCCCTCTATAAAATTAACCGCAATCAGCATGGATTATTACACTGGGTCTAAGGGCGGTTGTTATACCTATAACAAAAACGCTAAAAAGCGTTATGTTGATCCTAGTTTTTGTAGAGACAAAAGCTAATCATAACTATGCCCCCATACAATTTAAAAACACACACTATGCCGCACAATCATAAAACAAACCTCGTCCTCTGTTTATTAGGGCTTGTAGTTGCCACGCATAGTCATGCTGGCATAACCGAAAAACCCTATACCTTTGAGCGCAATATAAAACACATTAAGATCAATGCTGATACTTCAAGCGAAGAAACTGAAGAATTAACCACGCTAATCAACACACAAAATGGCGTAAGCTCGGCCCCCGATGATGAGCTTAGTTACAACGCCAGCAAAGAAACACTCACCATACTCGAAGCCTATACGATCTTACCTAACGGTGAGTATATTAAGGTGCCAAAAAATAATATCCACACCAAAGATCAAGCCAGTGAAAGCAGCCATTCAAATATAGACGATACCAAAGTGCTGGTCATTATTTATCCCAACGTCACTGTCGGTAGCAAAACTTACTATAAATCATTTAGAAAAGTGCGTGTGCAAGCCATAAAAAATCAATATGACCTGTATGCCAGTTTCGGCCCTCATCAGCGCCTTGATTACGTTGAATATAATATTGAGTTCAGTCCCAAACTTAAGCTATTTGTTGATTCACAAAAACTAAATGGCGGCAAACTTAGTAATGGAAAACAAGGACAGCACCGTTATCAATACACCTACACTCAGCCCAATGCCTTAAGCAAAGAAAGCTATGAAGTCGACGCGGCGGACTATTCGCCTTATCTACACTTCACGACTTATGAAAACCCTTTAGCCTTTGCTCGTGAGTTTGAAAAGAAAGCCAAACCTAAAGCCCAAGTAACGCACGAAATACAAGCTCAATCCGATAAAATCACCCTTGGAATCACCGATGACTATGAACAAGCCATTCAAACGGACGGCACGATTTAAAGTACAAAAGACATGCTCGCCACACAAAAATAAAGGGGGCTGACCCTGAGGTATCTTACATAGGAACTAAAGGAGGTTGTTTTACCTACAACAAAAATGCTAAAAAGCGCTATGTTGATTCTAGTTTTTGTAGAGATAAAAGTTAAATAAAGCTATGCTTAAAAGTGGGATCATGGTTGTAACTCTTCTCCCTAACGTTTTAAAACAGTATCAAACGTTTGATTTGTCGTGATTTTAAAAAATTAAGCTTAATCAAATGTATAATAATACTCAAGTAAATATAAGCATAAGTATTATGGTATATGACAAAAACAGAATATTCCCTTAACCTACTTTAGTAGTTAGGCACTAAAGATGAAATTTAACGAAGACTCCCGTGTAAAAATTCCCTGTCTGTTGCACTTAGTCAGTTTAGGTTATGAATATTTATCATTAAAAAATGCGTTGTGGGATGAAGACACCAATATTTTCCCCGAGCTATTTAAAGAGGCCGTCGCGGCCATTAATCCCCATGTCTATCAAAGCGATATTGCGCGTCGATTTGAAGACATCAAACTTACCCTAGATAACGAAGATCTAGGCAAAGCTTTTTATGAAAAGCTCTTAGATCCATCCGGCATTAAGCTCATTGATTTTAGCAATTTTAAAAACAACCGCTTTCATGTCGTTACTGAATTAACCTATAAAAATGGGGAAGACGAATTTCGTCCTGATATTACCTTGTTGATTAATGGGTTGCCCTTAGTATTTATCGAGGTAAAGAAGCCTAATAATCAAGATGGCATATTAGCAGAGCGCGATC
>CAIZMK010000146.1 GCA_903934035.1 uncultured Methylococcaceae bacterium | reverse complement strand
GCCGCCTTTTCTTTGGATACTTTCTTTTGGCGGAGCAAAAGAAAGTATCTCGCCCTCGGGTGCGATTACCCGATTAACACATCGTCGCGATAGCGACCTCATTATGTGTTTTTTTTAAGCCGCTGAATGGCTACATAACATCAGTTATAACTACAAACTTCTTTAAATGAGCTCACAACATCTATTGCTTATTATGAATACCTGCGTAGAATCAGCAAACAGATTAAACAGTTATCACATCACAACCAGACTTAAAAAGTTACTCTCGCTTTATCACTATTATTGTTTCCAGTCCTAGCTAACTATTTTCCGGTATCCATTGAGCAGCCTTACTGTTCTTCTAAGGAGTCATCATTATTATGTATAAGCATTTAGAAACCGCTAAAAATCCTGAAAATCTTAAACGCGTCATTGTTGACCCTGTTTCTCGTGTCGAAGGCCATGGCAAAGTAACTTTATTATTGGATACAGACAATAAAATACAACAAGCTCGATTACATATTGTTGAATTTCGAGGCTTTGAGCGTTTTATTCAAGGACGTCCCTATTGGGAATTACCCGTCTTAGTACAAAGATTATGCGGCATCTGTCCCGTTAGCCATCATTTAGCCGCCGCTAAAGCCATCGATCAATTAGTCGGTGTAGATCCTGAGAATCTACCTGTATCTGCCGATAAACTTAGGCGTTTATTACACTTTGGACAAGTCCTGCAATCTCACGCCCTGCACTTCTTTCATTTATCAAGTCCCGATTTATTGTTTGGCTTTGAAAGTGATATTAGCCAACGTTCAATTATGGCTGTCCTCGCTGCTTATCCTGATTTAGCCGTACAAGGCGTTAAGCTTCGTAAATATGGCCAAGAAGTCATACGCATGGTTTCAGGAAAACGTATTCATGGTACAGGCGCTATACCTGGCGGCATGAATAAATCATTATCCAAAGCTGAGCGCGACTATTTACTAGAAGACATCGACCAAATTATTGCTTGGGCAGCTTCATCTGTTGAACTTATTAAAACAGTACATGAATCGAATCTACCTTATTTCGATGACTTTGCCACTATAGCCACTAATTATTTGGGCTTAACTGCAAAAGATGGAGCGCTAGAACTTTATCATGGTGGCTTACGTGCCAAGAACGCGCAAGGTGAGACCCTCATCGATCATGTTGATTATTGTCACTATAACGATTATATCCATGAAGAAGTCCGCTCATGGACTTACATGAAATTCCCTTATTTATTATCATTAGGGCAAGAGGATGGCTGGTATCGAGTCGGGCCTTTAGCCAGAGTCAATAACTGTGATTTTATTAATACACCACAGGCAGAAGCCGCACGTATTGTTTTTAAAGCTCACAGCTCTGGTGCGATGGTTCACAGCACCCTAGCCTTTCATTGGGCACGCTTGATAGAGCTATTACATTGCGCTGAAGCTATCAAAGAACTACTCTATGACTCTGACATTATGGGCTCAGATTTAGTCGCACAAGGCGAAAAACGCTATGAAGGTGTTGGCGTTATCGAAGCACCTCGCGGCACCTTATTTCATCATTATCAGGTTGATGAAAATGACATCGTCACCAAAGCCAATTTAATCGTATCGACCACCAGCAATAACAGAGCAATGAATGAATCAGTCCGTCAAGTAGCGGCTGAATATTTATCGGGACGAGAACTCACCGAGCCTTTATTGAATAATTTGGAAGTTGCGATCCGCGCTTATGACCCTTGCTTATCTTGCGCCACTCATGCCATGGGCAAAATGCCCTTGCAGTTAGAGCTAATGGATGCCAGCGGTCAATTAATTGATAAGCTGGTTAAACATAGTAATGGTCAAATCGAACGACTAGCATGATTAAGCCGATATTAATCTTCGGTTACGGCAATCTGAGCCGTGGCGATGATGCGCTAGGCCCCTTATTATTGGAGCATATTGAAAGCCATTTTGATTTAAGCAATATAGAGCTATTAAACGACTTTCAGCTACAAATAGAACATGCACTGGATTTAGAACAGCGCTCCTTAGTTCTATTTGTCGATGCTTCTGTTGCCAATATTGATAGCCTTAATTTTTCACAACTAACAGCAGCCAGAGATAAAAGCTATACCACCCATGCCATGAGTCCTGCGGCAGTTATAGCGGTGTATGTTTCCATAAAAAAACAAACACCCCCGCCCTGCTTTCTATTAAGCATTAAAGCTGAAAGTATGGAGTTAGGCGAAGGCTTAAGCAGTACCGCTGAATATAATTTGCAGCAGGCTAGTTTGTTTGTAGATCGATTATTGCAACAACCTAATCTTACACACTGGCTACAACAAACTACCCAAAGTTAATTTTTTATGTAGTCGGGTTACGCTGTCGAGACTGTGAAAGTATTATGGTTTTAGCTTCCCCCTTTGTAAAAGGGGGATCGAGGGGGATTTTATTAAGTCATAGGTTATTGATAGTTAATAATAATTTTTT
>CAIZMK010000145.1 GCA_903934035.1 uncultured Methylococcaceae bacterium | reverse complement strand
TTCAAGGTTCAAGGTTCAAGGTTCAAGGTTCAAGGTTCAAGGTTCAAGGTTCAAGGTTCAAGGTTCAAGGTTCAAGGTTCAAGGCACCATATCTTAGCCTTTAGCCTTTAGCCTTTAGCCATTAGTCTTTAGCCTTCAGCCCTTAACCAAACTACCCGACTGCTGATGCCAATCTTTAACCCAGTCAGGTAGTTGCTCTGCTGGCATCGGTTTTGCGATTGCAAAGCCTTGAGCTAAATCACAACCCAGTTCTAACAATCGATCGCAATGCTCTGTGGTTTCGACACCTTCGGCAATTACTTGATGATGAAAGGCTCTGGCTAGTCCTATCACACCTTCTATTATCGAGAGGTCCTCTAAGTTGGTCAGCATGTCACGCACAAAACTTTGGTCTATTTTCAGCATATTGACGGGTAAATGCCGCAAATAAGTGAGCGAAGAATAGCCTGTGCCAAAATCATCTAATGCAAAATGTACGCCTATATCACAGCTGGTTTTCATGATATTAGAGGCATTGATAATGTCTTCTAAAGCTGAAGATTCCAGTATTTCTAATTCAATTTGATTGGGGCGTATCTTTGGATATGCCTTAAAGCGTTCAGATAAACCTAATACAAAGTAATTTTGCTGCAAATGTTGAGCGCCAATGTTTACGCTGATGGGCAGTGTAAAGTCCTGTTGTTGCCATTCGCTTAATTGGGTGAATACCTTGTCTATGACCCATTCACCTAGTTCTATATCGTAAGGATGATTTTTAATGCTAGGCAAGAAATTAGCGGGTAATAATAAGCCTAGCTCGGGATGTTGCCAGCGTATTAGCGCCTCGGCACCAATCACTTGGCCGGTTTTCAAGTTCACCTTGGGTTGGTAAAACAGTATAAACTCACCCTTATCTAAGGCGTTGCGAATGTTAGCTAGACTTTCCTGTTCAATTTTTATTGCTGCATCTCGAATCAGATCAAAGTACAGATAACGATTTTTACCTGATTGTTTAGCCGCATACATGGCTTGATCAGCATGGCGTAATAATTGGTCGGCATCACTGTCATCTTTAGGGTATAGGGTTACACCAATGCTAGCAGAGACCTGTAATATAAGGTTATTAATCAGCAATGGATCAGCTGCTGCTCGCAATAGCCTTTTAAGGAGTGGTTCACAATCTTCCTGATCGTATAAATTTACTAACACCGCTACAAATTCGTCGCCACCAATACGAGCCAAGGTGTCAACTTCTCGTAGCATATCCCTCATGCGCTGCGAGATTGTAATTAACAATTCATCACCTATCGAATGTCCATGCTGGTCGTTGATGGCCTTGAAGCCATCTAAATCCAGATAGACAATGGCTACAGAATCACCTTGTCGTTGTGCTTGGATGATGGCTTGTTCTAGTCGGTCAGCCAACAGAAGACGATTTGGTAAGCCGGTGAGTGCGTCATAATTGGCTATGTGCTCAAGTTGTTGCTGATGGGTTTTAGTGGCAGTAATGTCAGAAAATAACGCCACATAACTCTGGGTTTTTCCTAGATTATCGAGTACTGCACTCACGTTAAGCATAATGGCATATTCATCGCCATTTTTGCGATGGTTCCATAGTTCTCCATACCAGTGTTTCTTGGTAATGAGAGCCCTCCACATTTTTTTAAATAAATCAGCTTCGTTGCGCTTAGATTTGAATAAAGACGGGTCGTGACCTAAAACCTCTGCGCGTGAGTAGCCGGTGATATAGCTAAAGGAATCGTTAACATCAATGATATGAGCGGCAGCGTCAGTAATTATTATGCCTTCTCTGGAGTGTGTAAATACGCTGGCAGCCAGTTTTAAGCTATTTTCTGTGAGTTTACGTGGGGTAATATCTTCAATGATGCCGCGTATATGCGGGCTATAATCTGTAGTGTCCATGTAAAACTCACCAATGACTGAAAGCCAATGCACGCTCTGATCAGGCCAAATGACACGATACTCAGAGTTATATTGATCTTGATCTGTCAGGCTGCGCTTCATTTCTGTATCGATTTTAGCTAGATCTTCTGGATGTACACGACTTGCAAATTCCTCGAAATGGCCTTTAAACTCGCCCGCAGCGTAGCCCCATATTTCTTCAGTGCGTTCAGATATGGTGACCTGATTGTTAAGGATGTTCCGGTCAAAAATGCCGAGTTTGGCGGCATCTAGGGCTAGTCTAAGTCGCTCTTCACTTTGTTGTATAGCCACTTCGTTTAAATGTTGTTCTGTGACATCGTATACTGTGCCAACTATACGTAAGGCCTGCCCCTGTTTATCTCGAAGCAGTTCGCCACTAGCACTTAGATAACGTAGTGTGTCATCAGGCAAGATACGCCTATACATTATCTTGCCTGGGTTATGGCCCTCCGCAAAGGCGGCTATATAATCTCGCATAGCTAAACGATCATCGACATGTACAAGATCAATAAATGAATCTGGTGTAGGAATAAAGCTATCCGCTGATACGCTTAATAAGTGATAAGTTTCATCAGACCAAATAATCGGATTGTTAAAGTCATAACTCCAACTGCCTATATGAGAAATACTTTGAGATTCTGATAATAAACGTTCTTTCTCGTTCAGTAACTCTGCAGCGGATTCGCGTTCTTTAGCTTGCAATAATGCAAGATTGGCAGCATTTAATCTAGCTTGTTGGTTGATATTATCTATAGCAAAAGAAATATCAGCACCCATTTGCTTAAGCAAGGTTATTTGTTGATCGTCGAAATAGTTTTTTTCGCCGGCAAATAACGTTAAAGCGCCGATGGTGATGTTGTTTTCTTTGATGGCAACGCTAGCCGCAGCCAATAAGCCGTATTGCCGAGCTTTTTCATGCAATCGATAGGTTTCTACTGCGCCTAAAAAATCATTATATAGGCAGTAGTTACCGTTAAGTATTGCAGTCACGGTGGGTAAATTTGCATCTAAGTTGTTATGAATATTTAAGTTTAAGTTCTGAAGATATTCACTTGCACCATCTACTGAGCTGATATTGATATGTCCAGTATCAGCATTCACTAAGCCTATCCAAGCCAAGCGAAAGCCACCCCGTACCACAGCAATAGTGCAAAAATCCCGAAACAGCGTATTGCGATCTTTAGATTGGATAATGAGTATAGCCATCGCGTTTGCTATTTCATAGAGCCGATTGAGACGCTGTATTTGTTGTTCAGCGTGTTTGCGAGCACTGATGTCTGTGATGATCAGGCTTAGCCCAAGCCCAAGCCCAAGCCCAAGCCCCATTTCGTCAGTAAGTTCTAGTTGATTCCAAGATAGTAAGACGGTGAGTTGTTGTCCTGATGAACTGATTAGGGTTATTTCGTCGTGATTATTCTGATGTGCATTAAAGTTATTTAAGCGCTCAGCGATCAGTGGCTGGTCTTGAGGCGAGACATATTCACTAAACAATGAGCCGGTCAATTTTTGCATCGGTACTTGTAATAGGCTGGCCAGTTGTTGATTGTTATAACAAATATATCCTGTATTGATTAAAAAAGCCGCGCCTTCAGACATGGTTTCTACCATGATTCGATAAGGATGTTCCGAGCCTTTTAAACTAAAAATATGTTCTCCATTAGTATGACTAACGACGATGGCATCGACTTCGCCATTTTGAATAGCGGCCAGCGTGTCTTCAGCCTCGCTAAGGCGACGCTGAAGATTCTGGTTTTCACTTAGCAGTTGTTCTAGGCTGTGTTGGTTTGAGTTCATTATCATTATGGCTGTATGTGATTTTTGCTTTGTAGGGTGATAAATTCGCCCATCCATTCAATATCAAAATTGACGCTTTTGTAGGCCGGAATAAGGCTTTTTGAGCGTAAGCGAAGAAAGCGTTTCCGGCATAGGCAGGGCTTGAACCGCCGGAAACGCCAGCACGCGCTACGCTAGTCTGGTCTTATTCCGGCCTACAATAAATAAAAACTCGGCTCATTATTATTCTTTGGACTGAAAGGGATTTGAGATAATCTTTAGCTCTGCAAGTAGCTGTTTGGTATGTGACAGATCACCGATGAATTTACGTGCTGGCAAGGGTAATTCCTTAACTAGGGTAGGTGCAGCGATGATTTGTTTTTGCTTAGCAATAGTCGCTTGCTGATAAATATCGATGATTTCTAGGTTATAACGCCCTTGCAAATGAGTCTCACAAATGAGTTGTATATTATTGATCGCCTGTTGAGAATTGCGGCTCATGCCTGCGATATAAAGCTTAAATGTATAGTGTTCATGCCCGAGTTCTAGCAGCGCTTTATCAAAGGCAAGCTTAGAATCTTGCGGCTTTGGCTTGTCGCTGTTGTTATGGTTGGGCATTTTTTAGACCATGTTCTGGTGCTAATACTTTTATATCTAAACCCACTAGCACCCTTTCTGTGTTGGATAAATCACCAATTATTTTTATAACGGGCTCTGGAAGTTTACGTATCAAGGTCGGTAACGCAAAAATCTGTTCATCTTTGGCTAAGGTTGGATTGATGAGCAGATCGATTACTTCAATCTGATAGCGGCCTTGCAAATGTTCCTCACAGATGTTTTTTAAATTAGCAAAAGCACTGATAGATTTAGGTGTTTGTCCTGCCACATAAAGCCTTAGCAGATATTGTCTCGTATCGTGTGTTGGGTGGCTCATTGATAACTGCCTTCGGAGCTGTTGGAGGACTTTGGAGTGGGGTCTGCCTGACGTAGTTTGGACATGTCTAACTGATCTTGGAGCAGTAGTTCATTACGCAGTTTTTCTTTATTGATAAGCCTGAGCAAATCCTCTTTCTCAGCTTCAAATTGATTTTGTAGACTAGCGATCTGGACTTCTATCATGGCTTTTTTGCGCTCTATCTCACGTTGCTTACGTTCGATTTCTTGTTTAGATTCTAGATATTCTGCTTTATCTTTTGCTTGTTGATTATCTCGGTCGGAGCCTGTTAACACGCCGCCACTGCCTATGTAGACATCACGTAATTGTATGCCATCGTCCATTAGTATAAACTCACGAACCTGATTAGAATGGGCCATGCCTCTGGATTTAAGAATATACAAGCCTCGATTGCGCTCACCGCTGCCTTGCATAATTTGCAATAATAACCAGGTATCCATCAGCGAAGAAATGTTTATATCGGTGCCTTCCTTTTCTTCTTTACTTGAGGTTAGATCGATACAGAGTGCTGTGATTTCCTGAGTCTTTAGATGATCGATTAACCGAGATAGCATGTATTTGACTTCAGGTTTACTAGCGGTCTCTACTAAGTTGGAGATTGGGTCGAGGATGACACTGCTAGGTTTGAATTCATCAATCAGCTTGTACATAACCACCAGATGCATTTCTAAGCCATATAAAGTGGATCGAGTATTTTGGAATTTTAATAAACCTTGCTCTACCCACTGATTTAGATTGATGCCGATGGAATGCATATTGCGTATGATCTGGTTTTGCGATTCTTCGAAGGCGAAATAAATACAGCGTTCGCCTCTAGCACAACTGGCATTGACAAAATGCGCGGCTAGGCTAGATTTACCGGTGCCTGAGGTGCCCGTCACTAAGACGCTACTACCTCGAAAATAGCCTTTGTTGCCTAGCATGGTATCTAAACGCAAAATACCGGTGGAGATACGCTCATTAGAAGCGGGGTGATCTAAGGTCAGCTCAGATATCGGTATCACCGAGAAACCCTGTTCATCAATTAAAAACGGATATTCGCTAGTGCCGTGCGCGGAGCCTCTATATTTGACTATGCGTATACGTCGAGTGGCAATCTGGTGGCTAACAGAGTGACTGAGGAATATAACGCAATCGGCGACGTATTCTTCTAAGCCAAAGCGTGTGAAGGTTTTTTCACCTTGCTCAGCGGTGATGATGGCAGTGACGCCTTTGCTTTTTAAAAAGCTAAATAAGCGTCGCAATTCTGAACGCAGCAGATCTTCATCGTTGAGTCCAAAAAATAAAACCTCGAGAGTGTCTATGACCACCCGTTTTGCGCCTATGCTGTCAATGGCGTAATCTAGCCGAATCAATAAGCCTTCTAAGTCATAGTCGCCGGTTATTTCAATTTCAGAAGGCTCCAGTTTTACATGATCTATGCTCAGTAATTTCTGATCAATTAGGTCATTCAAATCAAATCTTAAGGAAGCAAAGTTGCTTGATAATTCCTCAGGTTTCTCTTCAAAAGACATGAATACGCCGGCTTCATTAAATTGCGTAGCACCCCGAACCAGAAACTCCATGGCCAGCAGAGTCTTACCACAACCTGTACCCCCACAGATCAAGGTAGGTCTACCTTTCGGTAAGCCACCATCAGTAATCTCATCCAAACCTTTAATGCCGGTCGGCGTTTTTAATAAGTGTTGCATGGTGGTCATCCTGTTGTTTTGTAACTGGCGATAAAAGTGTTTGTATATAACCCTCTTCCTAACTCAGGGTCAGTGCCTTCAATGCCGGTCGGGGTTTGTAGCACTGATTGAAACGTTTGTATGGTTCGGTAATTTTTGAAACCTGAGTGATGGGGTTATAAACCTCGTCACGCCTCAGGTAGGCTGATTTTTTGAATCAAAACTCACGAGTTTTGATTCAAAAAAACAAACAGAAGCCTCAAGCTGTAAAGTGCCAAGGCAAAGCCTCAGCACCCTACGGATTTAGTTACTTAGCCAACTTGCCATGAGTTTCTGCGGTTTTTTCATGCTCTTTAGCCAAGGCTTCATGATGTGTGGCTAAGGCGTGGTGATGTTTTTTTAAATCATGTTGCTTTGCTTTTTCATATTCTGCAGCGACTGATTTATGATGTTCAGCCATCGCTTTATGATGCGCAGCGTGTTGTTTATGAAGCTCTGCAGCAGCGGTATGTTCTGCAGCTGTTGTTGCTGGAGCAGTAATATTGGCAGGATGTTCAGGAACAGCTGTCACTTCGGCAAATGAAGGCGCAGAAGCTAAACCCATGCAAGTGGCCAGCGCTAAACTTAGAAAAATAGATTTATTCATAGTAATGTTCTCTTAGAAGTGAATGTTGTTTAATGAAAGGAGTGTTGTCGTTAATTATTTCAGTGCATATATACGGGGTCGAGGTCCAGTAACTAGTGATGAAACCTTAACTTTAAAAACGTTAATTACCTCTATACGATAGATTAAAGAGTCTGCCGTAAAAGGTGAAGTGATGTTAATTGACTCAAAATAAAAAAGATATTCGTAGAACTACCTAGGTTTTTCCCCGTGCATATCATAATAATCAGCATAGTTTGGCAGATAGCTCCAAAGCTGGAAGGGGGGGCGATCGTTACCGAAACAGTTTGGCTGTTTCAGTAATTCGATCGCTGTGACTGCCGGAAACGCTTTACTCGCTCGCGCTAGTAAAGCCTTATTCCGGCCTACTAGTTTGATATTAGGAGTCAAACCTTATGAGTTTTGATTTAATACCAATGCTGTTCGGGGCTACAAATTTTAAGAATGACTTAAGGAACTATTGAATTTCTAGGTTCTTGCTTTTGCTTTTTTCTGTTTTGGGTATAGTGACTGTTAAGATGCCATCTTTAAAGCTAGCTTTTGCCTGATCTTCATCTATATTTTCAGGTAAAGACAAGGTGCGTTGAAATTGACCGTGGCTGATCTCACGGCGAAAATATTTACCAGGCTCTTCTTCTGTCTTTTCTTCTTTGCTAGAGGTGCTGATAGTAATGCTTTGATGATGAATAGCTACACTAACGTCTTCTTTTTTAACGCCAGGTAAGGCTGCGTGTACTTCAATGTTTTGATCATGATCAATCACATCTACGCGATGAAAAACAGTGGGCGATAAATTAGGTGTATTCCAATCTAGTAAGCGTGGCCATCTGTTTGATAGAAAATCATTAAAGAAATGATCAAAATCATCAAAGGACAGTAAACCCGCTTTTGATAAAATAGGCAAAGATTCGTTGGTGTTATTGGTATTTATTTCTTTTTTGGACATGGCTGATTTCTCAAGATTGAGGTTGGGTACTGGGGTACTGGGGTGCTAAGGCTAAGTTATAGTGAACATTCACCTTCAGCGGCTAGCCAGTCTTCAAGTTCATAGCCAGGTTCAAAGCCTCTGCTTTCGGCTTTGTAATAGGCAAGCTCTGCAACTTTAGCATCGCGATCAGGTAAGAAGATGACATCGTTAATAGCGCTAACATCAGAATTGGCTTGAGTGTTTTTAACTTTGGTAGACATTGCATTGCTCCGAGGCTTTGAAATATAGGGGGTAGTCGATCATAAAAATCGACAGCGGCTATTAAAGCAAAGAAAATCAGTAAAAAACATTCGTAGTAATACGGATAGTGTGTGATTTATATCGTTTCCACGCTTTGTGTCACTGCCCACAATTAAGGATAGGAAAAAAGCGTTTCATCTGTCGCCCCTACCAATACTTAGTAACCTAGGTCGGGATAGTGATAGCGTACCCGACATTTTTTAGGTCTACATAAAAGCTTAACTGAGGGAAGTTATAGCTTATAATCTGCGGCTTTATGGCAACCACTACTCGAAAATTATCATGACTCAATTACTAAGCTGTTTCAAAGCCTACGATATTCGTGGCCGACTTCCTGATGAATTAAATGTTGATATTGCCTATCGCATCGGCAGAGCTTATGCGGAGCATATACAACCTCGTCGGGTAATTGTGGGACGTGATATTCGTTTATCTAGCGATGAATTAGCTGCGGCAGTCACGCAGGGTTTGCAAGATGCGGGTGTGGATGTGTATGACATAGGTTTATGTGGCACTGAAGAAGTCTATTTTGCAACCTTTGCCTATCAAGATGAGGGACAGTCTATGGATGGCGGTATTATGGTGACGGCCAGTCATAATCCTAAAGATTTTAACGGTATGAAGTTGGTGCGCGAACAAAGCAAGCCAGTGAGTGGTGATACTGGCTTGAATGATATTAAGCGTCTAGCAGAAGCCAATCAATTTGCTAAACCCTTGGCTGCTTTAGGGGCGGTTAAATCTGTTTCAATCGCGGCAGCTTATACGGAGCATTTGCTAAGCTATATTAATCCGCAAACTTTAAAGCCCTTAAAAATTGTAGTCAATGCCGGTAATGGTGCAGCAGGACATGTCTTGGACTGGCTGGAAGCTGCTTTACCGCAGTTTTTATCGTTTATAAAAGTACATCATGAACCCGATGGTCATTTCCCTAACGGTATTCCTAATCCCTTGTTGCCGGAAAATCGTGATAGCACTATAGCGGCCATTAAAACTCACGGAGCTGATTTAGGTATCGCTTGGGATGGTGATTTCGATCGTTGTTTTCTGTTTGATGAAAACGGTCGCTTTATAGAAGGCTATTATATTGTTGGCTTGCTCGCTGAGGCTTTTCTTAAGCAAAATCCGGGCGCCAAAATCGTACATGATCCTCGTCTAACTTGGAATACCATTGATATTATTGAGTCTATGTCAGGTATCGCGGTGTTAAGTAAAACCGGTCATGCTTTTATTAAAGAAAGGATGCGCTTAGAAGATGCGGTCTATGGTGGTGAGATGAGCGCTCATCATTATTTTAAAGATTTTTCATACTGCGATAGCGGCATGATTCCATGGTTGCTGGTTATAGAGCTGATTAGTAAAAGCGGTCTAAGCTTGTCGAAACTGGTTGATCAGCGCATGTTACTATTTCCTGCGAGTGGTGAAATCAATCGCACCATTGCTGATCCTGCGGCAGCGATTGCTTTGGTAAAAGATCATTATCAGCACAAGGCAGAGTTGTTAGATTTTACTGACGGCCTAAGTATGGAGTTTGCCGAGTGGCGCTTTAATTTGCGTTGTTCTAATACCGAACCTTTGGTAAGGCTTAATGTAGAATCTCGAGGTGATGCTGAGTTAATGCAAGCAAAAACTGAAGAGTTATTGGGCTTGTTAGATAAGGCTTAGTAATAAGATAAATAATTAAACTAGGTTATTTAACCTAGTCACTGTGTCATATGCCACAGTTTTTAGATGACTTAGGAACGCTGAGCCCCAGCTCGGAGTTATATCAGCAAAAAATAGACTATCAAACGCCGAGCTAGGGCACGGCGTTCCTATATCGTGCTTTGATGACTCACAAAGATCCATGCTCTTGGCATAATATGTGCAATACCAAATTGCTTGCTGATACCTGCAAGGTACTTAAGTCCATAATTAGGATAACGCTCTATGTATTTATTTAATAACGAGCAAGATGGATTAAATAAAAAAAATCTATCTAGCTTGGGTCGTTCTGAAACGGCTGCTAAAAAGTTTAGTTTTTATGAGTTATTTGCTGGCGAAGATGAAACGAAGGCAATGACGAGTCTATTGATGGTTTTAGTAGCGTTGTTACATGTTTGGGGCGTTCTTTGGTTGTTAAGGCCTTCAGAAACTATGACTTTGGCACAGCCTATGATGATGGAGGTGTCTATGTTGAATGCGCCTAGTCCTAAGCCTGCTGAGGCGCCACCTAAGCCACCCGAGCCTAAAAAAATACCGCCTAAAAAGATAGAGAAGAAGAAAGAGCCGGTGATTCCTAAACAAGTTCAGTTACCAAAACCACAAGCTCTCGCTGATGAAGCTGTTGCTAAGCCAGCAGTCACAGAACCTGTTGTTGATACTAAGCCGACTGAAAGTCCCGCTCCTAAAACAGAAACCTATACCGAGGCTAACTTTAAAGCCAATTATGGTATTAATCCTAAACCTGTTTATCCTCAATTGGCTATGAGTCGTGGCTGGGAAGGTAAGGTATTGTTGCGTGTGAATGTTTCTGCTGAAGGCAATCCTCTATCAGTTTCTATACATCAAAGTAGTGATCATGACTCATTAGATGATGCTGCTGTAGAAGCCGTTGAGAAGTGGAAGTTTATTCCCGCTAAAAAAGGCGATAGGGCTGTGCCTTGTACCGTCATCGTGCCTATTAATTTTTCATTGAACAATAATTAAACCAACTTACAATCAGAAGGAAAAAAGAATGCCCGCTAACCATATTGATCATAATTTAATAATCGATGGAACTTTATACGCTTTGTTGGTTTTTTCAGTGCTGACATGGACGGTGATCTTGTTCAAAATTTGGCAGTTTAGTAAGAATAGTTTTTATAATAGTCGCTTTAATGCGGCCTTTTGGGACGCGCCAGATTTAACAGCGGTTAAGCAATTACCCGAAATAATAGCGCGTGGCCCTCAAGCTCGGGTGGCAAAAAAAGGTTTAGCTTGGTTAGCAAACCGTCAGCAAGCAACCGGCAAACATCTTAAATATAGAGGCAACTCTACCGATGTTTTGGAGCAGACTTTATTGGAAGCCATGCAAATTGAGGCTCGACGATTAGAGTTTGGCTTAACGATGTTGGCTAGTATTGGCAGTACAGCACCGTTTGTCGGATTATTTGGAACCGTTTTAGGTATAATGCACGCCATGCATGAAATTACCGCCAGTGGCTCGACGAGTCTTAATGTCGTTGCAGGCCCTATCGGTGACGCTTTGGTTGCTACGGCTATTGGTATTGCTGTAGCGGTACCCGCAGTATTAGCTTATAACTTTATGCTGCGTAATGTTAAACAACATCGCGCAGGCTTGGAAAATTTCGTCGTGGCATTTGTTCACATAGCATCTGAGTCGGATGCATCAGATAAGGCATAATTATGGCATTTAAACCCCAATCAGATAGCGAAGATGCAATGAGCGACATTAACGTCACGCCGCTAGTCGATGTGATGTTGGTATTAGTGATCATCTTATTAGTAACTGCACCGTTATTAACTCAATCGGTCAATGTTAGCTTACCGAAAACTGCAGAAACCGTGGCCGACGTTAAGCAACAGCCTTTGCAATTAGGTATCGATGCTCAAGGCGTTATTACCGTTAATAAAGAGCCTCAGGCCGATTTAGCCGCTTTAGAAGTCACGCTAAAAAATGAATTAGCAAAAAGTCCTGATACCGGCCTACATTTATACGCCGATCAAGCTGTTGTTTATGCCAAAGTAGCTGAGGTGATGGCGACCGTGCAACATGCAGGTATTACTAAAATTGCCTTTGTGACGGTTGAGAAATAAGCTTTCAACTTCTTAAATGCAGGGTAAGCTTTTTATTTCCCCTCTTTAGCCATAGGTATCTACACAAATAATTGTTAGCATTCCCATGCGCGAACGATAGCATTGTGGTGAAGATCGTAGGGGCGTATTGCATACGCCCTTATAAAATAGGCTCTATAAAATTGGACGTTTAATGTTGGGCGTATGCAATACGCCCCGATTTTTAGCGTTTCTACGCCGATAAGAAACTTGTGTAGATACCTATGCTCTTTAGCAAAGAGGGGTTAGGAAAGAGTGGAACTATTGAAGTTCATTGAAAGCGTAAACTTGCACCATCTTTGGCTCAACGTTAGTCCCGATGTAGAGCCTATGGCTGGTGATGAGCTGGTTTGATTTGATTTTTATCTAAACACAAAACCTTATAAGAAATACCTAGGAGCAACGGCACGATGACTATCGAATTATTAATTTACTTGGCGGTGCAGTTACTTGGAGTAGGATCCATTTATTTTCTGGCCTATAAATCCTTCCAAAAACGCCGCATACAATTAGGAGATGAGCCAACACTGCCCGAATATTTTGTTCGTAGAAGCACCTATTGGATAGGGATGCTATCTTATTGCACGTTGATGGCAGCACTATACTCATTATTGACTTGGCTATGGCTGCCTTTAGAACCACTGGTAACGCACATTGTAAAGAGTCTTCGCTCTGGACAGTGGGTGAGTTTACTTAATGGTTTAGATGGAAATACCATCATACCGTTGATTGTTGCAGGGCTGTTTCTATATTTTATCGCTTGGGAAAGCCGTTATAATCCTTTACTTATTTTGCGAGACAGTATTCACGATGCTTTTGCAATTCCAACCAAGGCAGTCGAAGTTTATAACGCTCTAGTGTCCTCAAGATTATCCGCAGTTGATGAAGGTCTCAAAGCACAAATTGCTGATCGTTTGTTGGTGACGAGTATCGATTCCGGTGATTTCGAAAAATCCAGCACTACCGTCGAGTATAAATGGGCTAATAATTGTTTGCTTTTTGAACAAATCTTGAGCTATTCAAAGCAGCCGTCTTTTAGACGTTTATTCAGTGAGCCTTCTTTAAAATGGGGGGAAATTTGTATCTCCTACAACGCCATGTCAGAAAAAGTGGCGGTCTGGAAAGAAGCAGAACCTCATTACACCAAAACTATTAAGCTGATCAAAGAATTGGATGAGCTTACTGGTTTACATTGCCGCTTACTGGCTTGTCTGGTCGTGTTTGGCAGTGCCAACGAAAATGAAATATGGGAAACCGTTAAACAACTCGGTGGCAATGTTTACGAATCCCGTTTGAAGCACACTTATAAATATATTCTGCTTTTTACGGCGACCACGACTATCGGGGTCATTTTGGGTAGAGAGCTTTCTGTATCGCTACATAATGCTTTTCTATTTCCTGATAAAGCACTCGCGCATTTTGATTACACCACGCTACGTTGGATCGCTTATGCTATTGCTATTTATGTGATGCCTATAGGTTTGGTTTTTGTTTTACGTACATTGGCCTTTAGGCATCAACGCGAGCAATCTGATCTGCACTATGGCTTTTATATGGCAATGATGATTACCGGCTTTATAGTCAGTACGATGGCATCAACATTGATACTTGAATTAACTTTTTATCAAAGACAATATTTTAGTTTTCTGGATAGTTTCATACAGCATATGCGTTGGGGCATTTTACCTGCATTGGTGTGCGGTTTTGTGGCTTATCGAATGGATACCCCAGCAAATGAAACTGAAGCTCTAGGTAAATTAATAGTGGCTGGTGTCTTGCGTTTTCTCGCTTGGGGAGCTGTTGCTGTTATTTTTATGCTCTATGCTACCGACAACTTTACGCTACAGGAGCCCAACCTGCGTTTTACTTTAGTTGGCACGGCTTTTTTTGTGGTGGGTCTATTGGGAACAGTTACTAGATTCAAAACAGCGATCTCTGATGAGTAGTCACTTTAATTAATAGGCTAACAAGTGACGGATCTTAATATTTCTGTACTTATTAGATGGCATTACCGAGATGGACGTATTGGCGGTCCTATTTCATGTAGTTCTTATACGGCAGCTTTAAAGCTTATAGACCACATGAAAGCAACTCAATCCTTATTGGATCCGATTAATAGCTATTGTATAGAAAGCAACGTTCCAGAATTAACGTTTAAGCAACTGTCATAAATTGGCGATACGCAATGTGACGTCGCTCTTTACTCTCGTTTGTCGCGCCAAGCACCTCGGGTTTTATTAGGGTTAGTTGTAGGGTGGATAAGCGTTCGAGACTGTGAAAGTATTCTTTTTATTTCCCCTCTTTAGCAAAGAGGGGTTAGGGGAGATTGGGTCTATTAAAAATAATCATTAAATATCAGTAGTCTATAACACAAAAATCCCCGTCGATCCCCCTTTTACAAAGGGGGAAGCTAAAATCATAATACTTTCACAGTCTCGAACGCTTAGTCACTCTACAAAACGAGTTTGTTTTTGGAGTCAAAACTCATGAGTTTTGATTACTTGAATCAGATGAAGATTATCTTAGCGTAGTGCATGGTGGTGTTTCTGGCAATTCAAAAGGTGTGTTTGCCGAAAACGCTCTACTCGCTTATGCTCGTAGAGCGTTTCCGGCTTACAATTTAGTAAATTTTTACTCTGCCCCCGCACGTTGTAGAATAATAGCGACGGCTGCCGCTCTTGTTGATACACCTAGTTTCTCAAAGACATGCTCTAAGTGTTTGTTGACTGTACGAGGACTGCTTTCTAAAATAAGACCAACTTCTTTGTTGGTTTTACCACGCGCTATCCACATAAGAATTTCTACTTCACGAAAGGTCAAGCCTAAAGAATCCTTGAGTGAGCTTAAATTCCAATCTTGATTATGTTTCTTAAGCCATAACATATATTCATCAGAAATTTGATGATTGGAAAATCTAAGTGTTAAGCCTGTGTTAGTTAAAAAATCATCACTGGTTTCACTTTGGTTTCTTTGCTTAGAGCCAATATGTTGTTTTGCCCAATTTAGTATGGGGGGCGGCAAATAATCATCGACTTCTATCGATAAGCCATTTTGCATAGATTCATTGATTAGAGCTTTAGCCGCAGGCGTTAACCAAGTGATGATGCCTGAAGCATTGATAGCTAAGGCAGAATAAGTGCTAATGCTTAAAGCATTTTCTGCTCTTAGTTTGTCGCGAGATAAATTAAGATGTACGTTAATCCTTGCTAAGACTTCTTGTGGTCTAATGGGTTTAATAATGTAATCTAAACCACCTTCACTAAAGCCACGCAGTAAATGATCAAGTTCGCTTAAGCCCGTCATAAATAACACCGGAATATCGGCTTTAAGTGGATCTGCTTTAAGTTGGCGACATGTTTCAAAGCCATCTATATCAGGCATGAGCACGTCCATTAGGATAATGTCGGGTTTTAGGAGATTTATTTGTGCGAGTGCATCATGGCCGTTAGTCGCAACCAGAACACGGTAACCCGCTTCTTGCAAATTATCTGATAAATAAGCCAGATTGCTAGGCGTATCATCGACAATCATTACAATGCCGTGATTGTTGGCAGATTCATTCTTCATTTTGGTCTCTCATTTTATTTATATATCGGATGTTAAGCATTTACCTAGTAGGTCGGATTAGCGCAGCGTAACCCGACACATAACTGCGATCGAAGTTATAAACATCTTAGGGGCGTATTGCATAAGCCCATTTAACGAAAGCTCAATGTTATAAGGCTTATTTTATAAGGGCGTATGCAATACGCCCCTACCGGCCATCACCAAAATGTTTGCGTTTCTTCATGGTAGCGTAGTTATCCGTGTGAAGATGCCTATAGGTATCTATCATTAAATAAGTCGTTTTTTTAGCTCAGCAATACGGAATTCACTAGCGAGTTGCTTTATTTCAGTAGCAAAGGGCGTGTACTCAGGTTGATCTTTGATTAAAGTATTAAGATGAGTTGAGAGTCCAAATAAATCACCAATTTGTATAAAATATCCCAACTGTTTAATGATGTCTGCTGTAGGTTCAAGATAAGGCTGTTTATCAATTGTACTCAGTTGATCACTGTCGTCCTCGTTAGCTAAAGATTCTAGTCCCAAATGCAGCTTTAGTTTGTTGAGTAACAAGGGAATATGAATAGGCTTTGCTAAGAAATCGTTACAGCCTACATTGATTGCATTAACACGGTCTGATAAATAAGCATTTGCACTGAGTATGATGATAGGCACCATAATACCTTGTTTACGTAATTGTTCTGCTGTTTCTGAACCATTGATGCCCGTCATCGCTAAATCTAAAAGTATTAAGTCAGGTTGAATGTGTTCAATGTTGGCTAGGCACTCTTCTCCTGAATTCGCTTCTGCCATCATAAAACCCAAAGGCTCTAGGATTGAAATCATTAACTCTCTGTGATCGGGATGATCGTCAACAACTAGTATTGTTTTTCTAGGTCCTAAGTAACCGGTAAATTTCTCATAGTTGAATTGTTCAACATTGGTACCAAGATTAGCTAAAAATAAGCGCACGGTAAAAATAGAGCCCTGCTTAAGTTCGCTACTGACGGCGAGTTCACCGCCCATGATTTCAGATAAAATTTTACTGATGGTTAAACCCAAACCGCTGCCGGCAACAGAATTGCCATTATTCGAGGGTAAGCGCGTGAAGGGTTGAAAGATGGTATCTAAAAGTTCTTTTTCAATGCCGGGTCCCGTATCAGAAATTTGAAACTTAGCAACGCCTGCACTATAGCTAATGCTAAATATAATTTCGCCAGTCTGGGTAAATTTAATCGCATTACTCAATATATTGATTAAAATTTGCCCGACGCGCTTTTCATCTGCTTTGATAAATTGAGGCAGGGTATTAGTAATTTGGCAATGAAATGCTAAGCCTTTTTGTTCTGCTTGAGTTTTGTAGATTTGTACTAGATGCTCAATAAAGTTATGGAAGTTGAAGGGTTCATAGTTTAATTCAAATTTTCTCGCTTCGATGCGGGCTATATCTAAAATATCTTCGATCAGTGCTGATAAATGTTCTCCACTGCGCGTAAGAGTTTCTATAGCTTGTCTTCTGTGTTCAGGTATCGTTGGATCATTATGTAAAATATATGAATAACCAATGATGCTATTGAGGGGTGAGCGAATTTCATGGCTCATATTACTCAGAAAGCGGCTTTTTGCTTCATTGGCAGAATTAGCCAAATTCATGGTTTCTTGTAATTTACTGTCGGTTTTTTTATGTTCTTCAATTTCATATAACAATAATTGCGTTTGTTTGGAGGTTTCCGCTTGTGCGACCCTGCGACTTTCATCGTTTAAAATTAGCCACCAACTGCAAAGGCCAATAAATACCAGTAACGAAGTGTAAATTTTTAGAAAATTGTTAATCAGTAGTTGTAACGTGTCAGCGTTGTTCTGGACACTCAAAATGTCTTGATAATAAATAATGCCAGTAAATATGCCCGTCAAGATAGATAAAAAGGCAAAGGTGAGTGTAAATCGTATTAAGCGTAAGCGATTAAAAGGACTTATTTTTGCCGGTAACACGAGTTTGGCTAAAGCTTCAAAAGCATCATCTAAGCGAAAGCCTGTTTTGCAGGCATCTGAGCAGCGTGCGTCTAAAGTACAGCATAGAGAGCAAATGCTTCCTGAATAGGCTGGGCAATAGGCCATGTCTTCATGTTCAAATTTATTTTCGCAAATTGAGCATTTGTTCTGTGATGGGTCATTATTGATGGTGTGATCGCGAGCCAGATAGTATTTATTGCCAACTAAGTAAGCTATGGTTGGCGTTAATATAAAAGCCAGTCCTAAAGATATAAAGCCTGAAAATGCTTGGGCTGTAGTTCCAAATAGGTCGGTATAAGCCATTAAAGATATGAGAGAAGCTAAGAGCATACTCATAATTCCGACCGGATTAAGGTCAGGCAGATAGGCGCGTTTAAACTCAATGATTTTCGGACTTAAGCCTAGTGGCTTATTGATGATTAATTCTGCGGCAATGGTTGATATCCAAGCTATCGACATATGCGAAAAAAAGCCCAATACTTTTTCTAATACCCCGAATACTCCAAACTCCATCAATATTAAAGCGATTGAAACATTAAAGAATAGCCAAATAACGCGACCAGGATGGCTATGCGTCAAGCGAGAAAAAAAGTTAGACCATGCCAATGAACCCGCATAGGCATTAGTGACATTAATTTTAATCTGGCTAAGAATTACGAATAGCGTAGTGGCTGCTAAAGCCCATTGCGGATTGTCGAATAATAGCTGATAAGCAACAAAATACATTTGCGTAGGTTCATGGGCATGCAATGGGCTAATGCCGTGATGTATAGCCAAATGCGCGAGTAAAGCCCCCAGTAATTGTCTAGCCGCACCAAAAATAACCCAGCCTGGACCACCGGCGATCATAGCCACCCACCAACGTAGTTTATTTGATGGTGTTTTGTCAGGCATGAAGCGTAAAAAATCCACTTGTTCGCCGATCTGAGCCATCATCGAAAAGGCCACGGTTGCCGCTGCACCAAACATCAGCCAATCGAAACCTTCTGCACTGCTGGCCAAGCCAAGATAAGTTTCAGCGACGACTAGTGCATTCGGCTCGCGCATCACCACCGCAATATAAGGTGCAATGAGCAGTAGTAGCCAGAGAGGTTGAGTCCATAATTGCATGCGGCTGATATTAGTGATACCAAAAGTTACGATAGGTATGACGATCACAGCGCTAAGAATATGAGCAATGGCTAAGGGTATATGAAAATACAACTCTATAGCGAGCGACATAATCGATGCTTCAAGTGCGAATAAGGTAAAGGTAAATGAAGCGTAAATTAAAGAGGTGAGCGTTGAGCCTATATAACCAAAGCCCGCACTGCGAGTTAGTAAATCAATATCAATATGGTAGCGAGCCGCGTAATAGCTGATGGGTAAGCTAGTGAGGAAAATAATGGCAGCAACGATTAAGATCGCCCAAAAGGCATTAGTAAAGCCATAATTGATTGATAAGAATCCGCCAATAGCTTCTAAGACTAAAAATGAAGTAGAGCCGAAAGCGGTATTAGCAACCTGAAATTCAGACCATTTTCGAAAACTGCGCGGTGCGTAGCGTAGCGCATAATCTTCCATGGTTTCGTTAGCAACCAAGGTATTGTAGTCGCGACGTACTTTTGTAATATGTTGAAGGATTTGAGTTTTCAAGTCACTATGAGTTGGGTTATTAGGTGGTATTTACACTATGCGAATTGTAGCTTAGCAGATATAGCCCAGTAGACCGGAATAAGGCTTTGCTAGCGTAAGCGAGTAAAAGCGTTTCCGGCATGAACATCGATCCTGTGCCGAAAACGCCACCACTCGCTTACGCTCGGATGGTCTTATTTTGGCTACATCTGATTTAAGTAAACAAAACTCATGAGTTTTGACTCCAAAAACAAATAGGCTAATATCTAAGCCGCAATTTATAACACCTTATGGTATGCAAACTTATTCCAACTTGCTTACATGTCATCAATAACTGTAGGCCGGAATAAGGCTTTAAGAGCGTTAGCGAGTAAAGCGTTTCCGGCATGTACACTAGCGACGATCAACGCCCATGTGCAGCGTCAGGGGAGACCCCTGGTTATTAATAATAATTTCTTTATCGTCTGAATCGTTAGCTTGATTATGACTGCTAATCGTCGGCACAGAATTTACAGTCACTGGAATTGATTTAACGACGACTTGTACTGAAGGCATCCAACTAGGTTTGCTAAGAGTGATGTTAGCTTTATTCTCAGGTTTTGGTAACTTTAGCTCATCAAGTAGATTAAAGCAGGCGGTACTGATTTGATCAATTAGTTTTTCTGATTGCTGACTTTGGTTTGAATGACCAAATAAAGACTGGGTGCTAAAAGTCATTGTTCTTTCTATAAGGACATTGTTATTGCCCTGTTTACTAAGCTGACAAGTTATCGGTAGCACCTCTGTTTTTTGAAAATCAATAGATCGAGGATCAGCGTTGCCAGTGCTGAATGATAATCCAACGGGTGGTTTTTGAAAGTCTATTCTATCAAGTTTAGCCTTAAGGCTATGTGAAGAGTTGCTATCGGTCTGTGTTATAGGAAATTGCTGTTCAGCTAAGTTTTTGCTGATCTGTTCGGCGATCTGTTGTTTAGATAAGCTAAAGCCGAATTGAGCAAGATTGTCATCAGCAAGATCAAACTTAATCCCCGTAATAGAGTGTTTTTCAACTTCAATGTTTGCAGCGACTGCTGTTTTAGAGGCTATCCCTATCACACAAGATATCACTATCAGGCTGATAGTTGCAGTATAGCTAGCTAGATCACGATTAATCATAATATCTCCTAAATTCTTTATTTATCAATGTACTAAAGCTGTAAGGTCTCTGCAATAAGTCATTTGACGTATGAGTTATATGACGGATTGTAGGGGATGGCTATAAGCGGAACAATGTCACTGCAGATTACGTCAAATAACTCATGCGTTATTTGACGGATTGTAGGTAAAGACTGTAAACGGAACAATATAGTTGCCACTTATGGCTGCATTTATCTCAAGTAAGTGCGTTGTATTTATACTTGTAAGCAAATGAGGAATTTAGATGAAAGATTTAATTAAGCATTCAGTAAATGGGCGAGGTGGTCGATGGCGCTCCACTTTATTATTAACGATGTTGACAGTGGGTCAAGTAGCAGATTCTTATGCTGGAGCAACGTTTAAAATTGATGATACCAAATGGATAGGTGTAGGCATAGGGTTACGTAGTAGCTTTACCGCTACTCAGAATTCGGCAGGTGCTAATAATAATCAATGGTCTAACAATTTCAGTTTGGATAATGCTCGTTTGTACTTTAACGGACAGATGCATAAATATTTAAAGTTTGAGATTAATACCGATTGTCAGACTTGTGGCAGTGGCGGCGAGATCAGATTATTAGATGCTATTGGTAAAATTGAATATAACCCTATGGCCAATCTTTGGGTGGGTCGAATGTTAGTGCCTGGCGAACGTCGTGAAATGAATGGGCCTTTTTACAGCGGCATTTATCAAACATTTGCTTCTGGTACACCCTTTGAACCAGCGGATTATAATTTAACGATTCAGAATAATGGCACCTCAGCAGGTTCTTATGGTCGTGATGATGGTGCTACTTTCTGGGGTTCGGTCATGAGTGATCGTTTGCAATATGCCGCAGGTTTTTTTCGTGGCCTGAGAGGCGGAGCCAATGTTAATGATAATCCTGCCTATGCTCAAAAGCTTTCCTATAACTTCTGGAGCGTTGAGAAAAATCCGGGTTACTACACTTCTGGCACTTATTACGGTAAAGGTGGTGATATTTTAACAATCTCTGCTAATAATCAGTATCAAAGTCAAGGTGCAGGAACTGTTGCAACCCCTGGTAATTTTCGCGGTACTGGCGTTGATGTGTTAATGGAAAAAATATTGCCGAATAAAGCAGTGTTAACCTTAGAAGGCGATTATAAAAATTACGGTATTACCGGTGGTAACTACCATACTATTGCAAATTCAATAGCAACTCCTAACTTCAATATGTTTGCTGGTCAAGCTTATGATTTAAGCGGTATGTATATGTTGGCTGACAAAATGGGTATTGGTTTTGTCCAGCCTTATCTACGGTATGTGAATATCAATCCTACTGGCAGTAGCAATCGTAACTCTTATCAAGCAGGTATTAATTATGTCATTGATGGTCATAATGCGGTCGTGTCATTAAATTATATCTATGGTGACATGGCGACTAAAGGTCTTAATTATACGTCTAGTGCCAAAGGTGCAGAAGTGAGCTCCTTTATGGTTGGCTTTCAGTGGCAGATATAAAACTCTTTAATATTTTAGGATTATTAATATGAACAGATACACTACAAAATTACGCGCGTTAGGTGTTGCCTGTACGATGGCAGCCTTGGTTTTTGGTACAACTAATGTACAAGCTGAAGATACCATTAAAGTCGGTGTCTTACATTCTTTGTCTGGAACTATGGCTATTAGTGAAACGACACTGAAAGATACCATGCTAATGTTGATCGATGAGCAAAACAAAAAAGGCGGTTTGCTTGGAAAAAAACTAGAAGCAGTGGTTGTTGATCCAGCATCAAACTGGCCTTTGTTTGCTGAAAAAGCGCGTGAGTTGCTGACTAAGGATAAGGTTTCAGCTATCTTTGGTTGCTGGACATCAGTATCACGTAAATCAGTATTACCTGTGATAGAAGAATTGAATGGTTTGTTATTTTATCCGGTTCAATATGAAGGTGAAGAATCTTCTAAAAACGTATTCTATACCGGTGCTGCACCTAACCAACAAGCTATTCCAGCGGTTGATTATTTGATGAATGATTTAAAAGTTAAACGTTGGGTATTGGCTGGAACTGATTATGTTTATCCAAGAACCACCAATAAAATTTTGGAAGCTTATCTGAAATCTAAAGGTGTAGATAAAAAAGACATCATGATTAATTACACACCTTTCGGTCATTCTGATTGGCAAAGTATAGTGGCTGATATTAAGAAATTTGGTTCAGCGGGTAAGAAAACAGCCGTGGTTTCTACTATTAATGGTGATGCTAATATTCCTTTCTATAAAGAGCTGGGTAACCAAGGCGTTTCTGCTGAAAGTATCCCTGTTATCGCTTTTTCTGTAGGTGAAGAAGAGTTATCGGGTATGGATACTAAACCATTGGTGGGTCATTTAGCGGCATGGAATTATTTCATGAGCATCGATAGCACCAAAAATAGTGCTTTCATTGATAAATGGCATGAATATACTAAAAATCCAAAACGCGTCACTAACGACCCTATGGAAGCTCATTATATCGGTTTTAATATGTGGGTTAAGGCAGTAGAAAAAGCCGGTACAACCGATCCTAAAGCAGTACAAGATGCCATTATTGGTGTGGACTTTCCAAACTTAACCGGTGGTACTTCTAAGATGTTGCCTAACCACCACATTAGCAAACCTGTATTTATTGGTGAAATTCAAGATGACGGTCAGTTTATGACAGTTTGGCAAACTAATAAATTGGTTGATGGTGATGCTTGGTCTGATTTCTTACCAGAAAGCAAACCGATAATTGCTGATTGGACTTCACCTATTAGTTGCGGAAACTATAATACCAAGACTAAAAAATGCTCAGGCCAAGTATTTAAATAAGCTGTTAGTTACTTAGTAACACCTCGGTTTACTTGTTCTAAGGAATGAACATGAAATAATCAAGTTCCCCCCCTTTGAAAAAGGGGGGGTTGGGGGGGATTTATCTAATAAAGCTTCCACTAACCTCTTTTTGCTAAAGCGGGGGGTGCTGAATAATTACCAAAGGACAACTTAGGCAAGGCAGGTTAGTTTCACTAACCTGCCACTCAGGAAATACTATGAAAGCGAATTCAATTAAGTGTTGTTTACGGTTGTCAGCTATTTTAATGCTGGTGTTTTCGCTAGCCATTCATGGCGACCAAGAAATACCACCAGCCTCTAAATTGCAAGATGCCTTGAGTATTCTTAAGCAAGGTTCAATGGCAGATCGCGAATTAGCGGTTAATCAGCTCGCCGATCTTGGTGCTAGCAGCCTCCCTATTTTACAAGCTTTGCTTGATGGCAAGCTTTTCACACTTAAATCAGATACCAGTTTAGTTATTGGTATTGATAATAATCACGGTTATACGCTGAGTGATGCGCTAACGGGTAGCGAAAAAGGCGTCATTGAACGCTCCGCCGTAACTAAAATCAACTTAACAAATAATCTCAGAGTGGCTCTGAGGAAAATAATTGGTCAGTTGCAATTAAGCGCTGATGATCCCGCTATTCGTTTAGCGGCGGTCAAGGCGATGGCCAATGAAGAAGATGACAATACCCAGTCTTTATTAAAAGCTAGGGCTCTTATCGAAAAAGATGAGGATGTACAGCAAGCTATTAATGTCGTATTACTGCTAAAGGATATGAATAGTAGCGATAAGTTAATACGCATTAAAGCCATCGATTTGCTTAAAGAACAAAATAATCGTGATGTGGCTAATCGATTAAATGCGATGCTTGAAAAAGATGAAACTGGTAATTTTATAGAAGCTGATAGTGAAATAAGATCCGTTGCTAAAGCGGCCTTAATAAAAATAAATAGTCGCTTACAAATCTATAGCGCTATGGAAACCGTGTTTTTTGGCCTAAGTTTAGGGGCTGTATTGGTTTTAGCGGCCATTGGCTTAGCTATTACTTTCGGCGTTATGGGCGTTATTAATATGGCTCATGGCGAGTTAATGATGCTGGGTGCTTATACCACCTATGTTATTCAACAGTTAATGCCTAATCATCTGGGTATTTCAATAATACTATCTATTCCTGCAGCCTTTATGATTTCAGCGCTGGTGGGTATTTTAATAGAGCGAGGTATTATTCGCTTTCTGTATGGTCGACCGTTAGAAACTTTGCTAGCTACTTTTGGTGTTAGTCTCATATTACAGCAAAGTGTACGTTCAATTTTTTCTCCATTAAATCGAAGTGTGGCGACGCCAGAGTGGATGAGTGGTTCTCTGCAGATTAACGATTTCTTGTCCTTAACCTGGAATCGTTTTTATATTCTGGTGTTTTGTCTATTAGTGTTTATGTTGTTACTGCAAATCCTTAAGCGTACCCGATTGGGTCTTGAAGTGCGTGCGGTTGCTCAAAATAGAACCATGGCGAAAGCGATGGGCATTCCTACGGCAAAGGTTGATGCCATGACCTTTGGTTTAGGTTCAGGCATTGCCGGGGTGGCTGGCGTTGCTTTAAGTCAGATTACTAATGTCGGGCCCAATTTGGGGCAAGCTTATATTGTCGATTCCTTCATGGTGGTTGTGTTTGGTGGTGTTGGTAATTTGTGGGGTACTTTGGTAGCAGGGTTTATTTTGGGTATTGCCAATAAATTCTTAGAGCCCTTTTCTGGCGCTGTATTGGCCAAAATTTTAGTATTAATTTTTATCATTTTATTTATACAGAAACGCCCTCGTGGTTTATTTCCACAAAAAGGCAGAGCGGCTGATTCATAGTTAGTAATCTTTGATATTTTGGTAGTTATTTACCTCCCCCCTTTGAAAAAGGGGGAGTGGAGGGGGATTTATCTAATAAAATCTCCCCTAACCCCTCTTTGTCAAAGAGGGGGGACTGAATAATTACATATTTTGTAATTAGAAACTGGATTTTATATGAAATTAATAGGATTAGGTGATGATAAATTGGCGATGACAGTATTATTTGTCCTGGCTGCTGTGACTTTTATTATTCCGATATGTAATTTAATGCTACCTGCTGATTCGGCACTACATTTTTCAGCGTACACCGTTTCATTGCTGGGTAAGTATCTGACCTTTGCCTTACTCGGTTTATCACTAGATTTAGTATGGGGATATTGTGGTATTTTGGCGCTAGGTCATGGAGCCTTTTTTGCTCTTGGCGGTTATGCCATGGGTATGTATTTGATGCGCCAAATTGGTACGCGGGGCGTTTATGGCGATCCATTGTTACCTGACTTTATGGTGTTTTTGAATTGGAAAGAACTGCCTTGGTATTGGTTAGGCTTTGATCAATTTTGGTTCGCTATGCTGATGGTTGTCCTAGTTCCAGGCGTGTTAGCTTTTGTTTTTGGCTGGTTAGCCTTTCGCTCAAGAGTGACAGGTGTGTATTTGTCTATCATTACCCAAGCCTTAACTTACGCTTTATTACTGGCTTTTTTTCGTAATGAGATGGGTTTTGGTGGTAATAACGGCTTAACTGATTTTAAAGAACTATTAGGTTTTAATATACAGTCTGAAGCGGTGAGGGCGATTCTTTTAATGTTGTCTGGTATGGCCTTGATCAGTGCCTATTTAATCTGTCGCTGGATAGTGAGTACCAAGCTGGGACGAGTCATTACCGCTATTCGAGATCAAGAATCTAGGGTGCGCTTTTTGGGCTATCGAGTTGAAATGTTTAAATTATGGATATTTGTATTTGCGGCGATGTTAGCTGGGATAGCTGGCGCCTTATATGTGCCGCAAGTTGGGATTATTAATCCCAGTGAGTTTTCACCGCTTAACTCACTTGAAATTGTTATTTGGGTGGCGATGGGTGGACGTGGCACTTTATATGGTGCAATTATAGGTGCCGTGTTGGTTAATTATAGTAAAACCGTTTTGACTGGTTTAATGCCTGAGATCTGGTTGTTTTCCTTAGGTGCTGTGTTTGTTGGTGTGACGATATTATTACCAGATGGCATAGTGGGGTTATTAAAACGTCGCTTACAGGAGTTACAGTCATGAACGCTTATGCAGAAAATGTCTTTGGTGAATATGATACTAGAGTGCGCGGTATTATGATTTCTGCGTCTGAGTTAGATGTTCGCCACGGACCAATACTCTATCTTGAAGATGTGAGTGTCAGTTTTGATGGCTTTAAAGCACTGAATGATTTGTCACTTTATATTGATGCCGGTGAATTACGCTGTCTAATTGGTCCTAACGGTGCAGGTAAAACGACCTTGATGGATGTCATCACAGGAAAAACTCGTCCTGATACCGGTTCGGTATTTTTTGGTCAAACCATTGATTTATTGAAGATGGATGAGCCGTCTATTGCTCAAGCAGGTATTTGCCGAAAATTTCAAAAGCCCAGCGTCTTCGATGCCTTAACAGTTTTTGAAAATCTAGAGTTAGCATTAAAAACCGATAGGCGTACTTGGTCTACTTTATTTCATCGTTTAAATGGTGAACAACGCGATCGAATTGAGCAGATTATTGAAACTATCGGTTTAGGTACTTGCCATCAATTACGAGCGGGTGCTTTATCACATGGTCAAAAGCAGTGGTTAGAAATTGGCATGTTGTTAATGCAAGAACCTAAGGTGATGTTAGTCGATGAACCCATTGCCGGCATGACTCATCAAGAAATTGAACGCACCGCAGAGTTATTATTGTCATTGCAAGGTCATCATTCTATCGTCGTGGTTGAGCATGATATGGAATTTGTGCGTTCTATTGCCAGTAAAGTTACCGTTCTTCATGAGGGCTCTGTATTAACAGAAGGCACGATGGATGAAGTACAAAATGACCCACGGGTTATTCAAGTCTATTTGGGGGGCTAATGCTTAAAATTAATGGATTACAGCAGTTTTATGGTGAAAGTCATACCTTGTGGGATATACAGTTAGATGTTGAAAAAGGTGCTTCCGTGTGTTTAATGGGGCGTAATGGTGTGGGTAAAACGACGCTGTTAAAAGCTATTATGGGCTTGGTTCCTGTTAGAGGTGGAACGCTGGAAATGGATGGTGAGTCTTTAATAGATGCAAAGGCCGAAAAGCGAGCTGAATTGGGAATTGGCTATGTACCGCAAGGTCGTGAAATATTTCCATTACTAACGGTAGAGGAAAACCTTAAAACGGGTTTACGTGCAGCACGAAGACAGGGTATTAAAAAGATTCCTGAGCAGATATTTGATATATTTCCTGTACTAAAAGATATGTTGAATCGTCGTGGTGGTGATTTGTCAGGCGGTCAGCAACAGCAATTGGCTATTGGTCGGGCGCTAGTCTTAAATCCAAGGTTGTTGATATTGGATGAGCCTACTGAAGGTATACAACCCAATATCGTTAGCGAAATAGGCGATGTCATTATTCGTCTCAATCGTTCTCGTGGCACCCCCATTACTTTACCAAAAACCAATGTTAATGACCTAGGTGAAGTGCATGAGGCGATTAATACTATTCATCAGCAATTAGGTGTCACTGTGTTATTGGTAGAACAAAAACTGCCCTTTGCTCGCAAAGTCGCCGATAGGTTTTGTATTCTGGATCGAGGTCGTAATGTAGCGATTGGCGAGATGGATCAATTAACAGATGATATGGTTAAGCAATATTTGACAGTTTAGATATATTAATCGTCACTTAAATTTGAGCAGAGTAAGTTTATATCCTTATGATTAGGCTAAAGGCTAAAGGTGTGATTTATGGGTTACTCTTTACAGTTAATTTTTTATGTAGGTCGGGTTAGCGATAGCGTAACCCGACAGGATGCGCGGGAAATGCTTGGCTTACG
>CAIZMK010000144.1 GCA_903934035.1 uncultured Methylococcaceae bacterium | reverse complement strand
CAACATCGCTGAATTAGCAAGAATTGGCCAAAGGGCTGGAACCGACTATTTGGTTACTGGCGAACTTAAAAAATATAGCATTTCAGATAAATCAGTAACAAACCCCCTAAACGATGAAAAAATTGTGAGGAATAAATTAAACTCAATCATAAGCCTAAGAATTATTGATGTCAGTTCAGGTCAAATTAAATTCGCAAAGAGTTATTCCGATAGCAAATCAGCTACTTTAGATATTATTAATGCTATATACCCCATGACCATACTTTCTGTAAATGCAAATAACGTGGTTATTGGGAGCGGTGGGGATGATATTAAAGTTGGACAACACTATAGAGTAATGAGCCTAGGCGCTGAACTTAAAGATCCATATTCTGGAGAGAGTTTAGGTCGCCAGGAAACCTTAATTGGTGAAATAGAAATTACAGACGTTCAATTCAAGACTAGCCAAGCCAAGATAATTACTGGCAGTGCTCAAATTAATGAAAAGTCGCGAAAAGGCCTTATTATTAGAGCCCCCTTAGACGCTTCAGCCTCGGAAACAAGTACTAAAAGTAAAGTTGATGAGAAAAATTCCTCTACGGGTAGCGACCAAGACTGGTAATTAGCGTTTAAAAAGTAAGGGCCTAAGTCTAGCCTTTGATTGCAATTTTTAATCAGGTGCAAACACGCTTAATAAATCTCAAGTATCTAGCCAATCTTGGAAATGATCCACTCAGCCTGTGATTATTCTCCAAATGATCAAAGATCAGCAGCATTACTTTACGAAGGCTTATTAGGCTTCTCTAGGAAGATGGTTTTGCATAATATATTTTCATTCGTAATTTTTGCTGTTTCTATAGATTCATTAGATGTCTTACCGTCATCTGCAAATGTATAGAGTTTCCAAACAGCATCACGCCCCATTCCATACTCTGATTGTAATTGCTCCCGCAAATTTAAAGCGTATTGCAGCTGTTGATCAGATTTATGTATGCCACATCCAGAAATGTGTTGTTTTGAATTAGTTTTATCAAAACCAGATGTACACGAAATTGAACCATCTGGGTTGCTAGGCAAAAATCCAATCTTCAAGGTTGACTCACTCGAATATATTCTTGAAACAATATTGCCCTTCCTAAGAACATTTGTTTTAACATTTTTCCCAAAAAAATCCGATAGCAAACAAGATTCAATAATTAAATTATTAATTTCATGGCTTTGTATCAAATACTCTCGCGGCAGGCCGTTTTCCTTAAACACCATTTTTCCATCAACTGCTAATACAACAAAATCTTTACTTTCCGGGACTTTGCTACATGAAGTGTTTAACAACAAGTTCACACAAGAAAAAATTATTAGCTTACTAAAATTTATGTTAATCAATTAATAACTCCATCAAAGTGCTTGACTTAAACTATAAATTTTATAAGGCGGCAAAGATAGAAGTTTAAGCTACCTTACCTTCTTAGCATTAAGCTGATCCACAAGACTTCTAGCGGTTTCCTTTGCTGCTGAACTTAAAGCATTTTTACTAGCAACGCTTTGATCTGGCCCCATGCCAGAGTACTGTATTGGACCTACTGATCCAATTTTGCGTGGCAATGGTTTCGCACTTATATCCCAAATTTGAGCTCTAACAGAAACAAAAACCCTTTTATTCCCCGAGACAGGATCTGTATCATTAACCCCTGTATCAATTGTACCTATTGCAAAATACTTAATAGCACAGTCTCTTGCAGCATTAATGATCTTTGTCCTCGTTTGTGCAGTCAATTCATCATTGCCTACATACTCGTTTTGGAACTGATCTGTTGAAGGCGCATTGCAATTTCCAACTATGTCGTCATAACTTGCATAATTAATTCCAGATGAAGTTAATAT
>CAIZMK010000143.1 GCA_903934035.1 uncultured Methylococcaceae bacterium | reverse complement strand
ATAATTGGATTGTTTTATATTTAGCGCTCTCGTTAGAGAACAAAAACGGATTGTTTTATATTTAGCGCTCTTGTTAAAGAACAAAAACGGATTGTTTTATATTTAGCGCTCTCGTTAGAAAACAAAAATGGATTGTTTTATATTTAGCGCTCTCGTTAGAAAACAAAAATGGATTGTTTTATGTTTAGTGCTTTCATTAAGGAACAAAAATGGATTATTTTATGTTTAGAGCCATTGTTATGGGGTTGGTTTTTCTCTGAAAAAACTAATTTGCAACGGCAAGGCTGCATGGCTTTCCACAAGCGGGACAGGGTTTGCAACTTGCTCCTAAGGTTTAATGCTTTGAAAGCTATTAAAGCATCCAAACGTTTCGATCGAGGTTGCAAACCCTGACCAGCACCGTTATTTGGCAAATGAATTCGCCCCTACATAGGAGGCTGTGAAATTATTGTGATTTTAGCTTCCCCATCGGGACATTTTTCATCGTAGGGACAGGGTCGAGACCTGTCCCTACATTACGATCGACCCTGTAGATTGCAATCGATTTAATGATTGTTTTTAAAAGTTCAAATCTACCCTAACCCCTCTTCGTTAAAAAGGGGAAATTAAAAGAGTACTTTCAAAGCCTCGTAAGCCTTGCACCATGCTCCGTCTTAAGCTGATAGCCATTAGAGACTTTATGTTACAAGGCTTAAGAGATCTAGTCTAAAGCCTACTCAGTTAGTCGCCATTGTAGCAATTCTATTCTGCCATCAAAATGCTCAACAACGGCTGTGCAGTTTTCGACAAAATCTCCGGTATTGATATACCAAAAATCTTCGATTTCTTTAAGTCCAGCATGATGAATATGCCCACAAACCACACCATCTAACTTTTCGCTTTTAAGGGTACGTACAATGGTTTCTTCGTAATGATAAATAAACTGCGCAAAATTTTTAACTTTAAGTTTAACGTAAGTAGCTAGCGAAAAATGCGATTGCACGCCCAATAATTTTCGAAAATGACGAATGGCACGATTAGTTTCAATCAGCCAATCGTAACCAATATTGCCTAGGAATGACACCCAACGACTATGTCTTGCGATATTATCATATTCATCACCATGAACAATTAACAGGCGTTGTCCAGCAGCCGTTGTGTGAATGTCAGACCGTTTAACGACAATATCACCAAACACATAATTATCATATTGACGTAAGTTTTCATCATGATTGCCAGGAATATAGATGATTTGCGTACCATGTCGCGCCTTACGCAATAACTTTTGTATGATGGTGTTGTGACTTGAGGGCCAATACATTTTCTTAGATAAAGCCCAAAAATCAATAATATCACCGACTAAATATAGCTTTTCACTATCATTATGCTTAAGAAAATCTAACAGAATCTCATCTTGGCATTGCGTAGAGCCTATATGTAAATCGGAAATCCAAATAGTGCGGTATTGTGGTGTTGTCATAAGTATTAACTATTGATTGTAGTTTTATATCACTACATTTTCTTCTTTATACATGACAATCTTGTGACAATTTTAATCAAGTTGAATTATGGCTCTTATAATCGGCTAAACAATTTTTAGCTGTCACGAGCTTGACATATTTGCCGCCTAAAATAGTTAGGTTGAAAAACACTAAGTCTGATCCACGACCTAGTTTTGGTTAATAAGGAACCGCCATGATCAATGCTGAACGTATATTGCAAGACACCTACCCAGATTTAAAGCTAGGCAAAAACAACGCACTGGCTATCAAAGCACTCAAAAAACTCTTACACGAAGATGATTTCAATGCGGTCATTCGCAAAAATCAACATCTACGTGGCTTTGCTTTTCTGGATAAACTACTGAGTTATTTTAAGTTCAATTATCAGGTCGACAATAATTCGTTTAATAATATTCCATCTGAAGGGCGCTTGCTGATTGTTGCCAATCACCCGATAGGCACACTTGATGGACTAGCAATAATAAAACTTATACGCTCAGTACGTCCTGATGTTCGTATTATGGCTAATCGGGTATTGACCCATATGGAACCCTTGGAGTCGGTGTTTTTTCCAGTTGATGTCCTGAGTGATAAAAAACAACTGAAAAATCTTTACAAAATAATGATAGATTCTTTAGAGCGGGAAGAAGCTATCATCATTTTTCCAGCAGGTGAAGTATCAAGAATCACCCCTAAGGGCGTACGCGATGGTGTTTGGCAAAATAGTTTTCTTAAATTAGCTAGAAAAACCCGTAGCCCCATTTTACCGATTCATATCAAAGCTAAAAATTCAGCCTTATTTTATAGTTTATCGATGATCTATAAACCTCTTGCTACGCTATGGCTAGTGCAAGAGATGTTTAATAAACAAAATCAGACTATTGTATTCAATGTAGGCGCACCGATTCCTTACACTGCTATCGAACATTCAGACGAAAGCAATAAGCAGTTATGTCAGCGTTTTCGTAAACATGTCTTAAATCTAGGTAGAAAACATAAAACCTCGCTGTTTGATACCGTTGCTACCGTTATTCACCCTTCCGATACTAAAGCCGTTAAAAAAGCACTCTATCAATCCCCCTTATTGAGTGAAACACGCGATGGTATGAAAATTTTTCTGTATCAGTTTGCCGATGATTGCCCTGTTATGCAGGAAATTGCTAGGCTTCGTGAATTAACTTTTCGTACCGTTGAAGAAGGCACTGGCTTAGCCTCAGATTTAGATCGCTTTGATGTCTATTACAGCCACATTGTACTGTGGGATGATAATGATTTAGAAATTGTTGGCGCTTATCGGGTCGGTGACGGTTCTAAAATTATGGAAACCTATGGCATAGAGGGCTTTTATACTCATAGCTTGTTCGATTTAAGCGGAGACTTTAGTCAGTATTTGCCTAATAGTATCGAATTAGGCCGCAGCTTTGTGCAGCCTCGGTACTGGGGAAAATACAGTTTAGATTATTTATGGCAAGGCATAGGTTCTTATTTACGCGAACGCCCAGAGATTAAATACATGTTTGGCCCTGTGAGCTTGAGTAATGCTTATTCCCAACAAGCAAAAGAACTGATTGTGGCTTTTTATGGCCATCAATTTGGCTCCCCTTCATTGCAAGCTAAAGCAAGAATGCCGTTTGTCATTTCTGATCAAAGTCAGCAGTTTGCAAAACTAACATTCGATGATGAATATGCCGTCAGCTTTAAAGTCTTGAACAGCGAACTCAAAAAGCTAGGTGTGAAAGTCCCTACCCTTTACAAACAATATGTCGAACTGTGTATTGATAAGGGCTGCCATTTCATTGATTTCAATATTGATCCCGATTTTAACGATTGCATCGATAGCTTAGTGATGATGGAAGTCGATAAAATTGCACCCAAGAAACGCCTGCGCTACATCGAAAAGACCATTAAGCTAGATGCTTAAATTTTATGAATGTAAATAAAGGACTAAGGCTTAACTTGATATTGTTCACAATCTTTAGTGAAGATCAACTATGCGACAATATGCCACATTTTCTTTATTCATTATTATAGTTAAGATATATGCAACTCTTGAGATGCAAACTTCCTCCTCGGAAATCAGAGTTTTATATCCTTCTTTTAATGCGGCTACCTAGCCGCATTTTTTTTGGCTATCGTTTTATAAGCTATTGTAAAAAAAGAGGATGCGACAATTTGCCACATTTCATTTGCTGACTTATATAGTTAATATAAGCTCAACTCTTGAGATGCAAACTTCCTTCATGGAAATCAGAGCGTTATATCCATTCCTCAATGCGGCCCTTGCCGCATTTTTTTTGCCTGTTAATAAGTCAATACTGCCCTCAATTCCCGTATCCATTACCTTACTCATAGATTTAGTAAATCCACTTTTATATTACCGATCAAAGCAAACGAAATCGCTGATGTTTAAGCTTAACTGTAGCGTGTCTTTCATATAAATAGGAATTTTAGCAATTTAATTTATAATTCAATGACAAACTGCTTAACAGCTATCTAATTTTACTGAGGATCTTTATGGCTACTTCAAACCTATCTTTAGCTTCACTTTGGCGTTACCCTGTTAAATCTATGATGGGAGAAGAATTAAACTCTGCCATTGTTACATCAAATGGAATTTTAGGCGATCGTTCCTATGCTTTAATTGATTTAGAAACCAATAAAATTGTAAGTGCAAAGAATCCTAAAAAGTGGCCGGACATTTTTTCCTTCTATGCTCGTTATACTGAAGCTCCTAACTTAGAAAATGTTATGCCTCCAGTTTTGATTACCTTACCAGACGGTAACATCATTAATAGCGATCAAGCTGATGCAGCGCAAAGATTATCTATTGCCTTAAACCGCAGCGTCAGCCTGAGTAACAAGTCGCCAAAGCAAGCAAGTCTAGAACAATACTGGCCTGAGCATGAAGGAGAAGACACGGAAATCAGCAATGAAGCTATCTCCGGAGCCGCAGATGAAGGAAGTTTTTTTGATTACGCCAACTTACATATAATAAGCACAGCAAGCCTTACGAAGTTACAAGAACTTTATCCGGGCGGTCATCTTGAGGCTCGTCGCTTTCGTCCAAATTTAATAATAGCCACTGATTCTGAGCAAACTGGCTTTGTTGAAAACGACTGGGTGGGTAAAATCCTTTGCATTGGTGATGTGAAACTTCTGATTACAAATCCATGCCCTCGTTGTGTAATGCCAACGCTAGCTCAAGGTGATTTAGCTAAAGACGCTAAAATCTTACGCACCATTGCCGAAAATACTGTACATGTACCTTTTGCAGATAAAGCACTGCCTTCAGTGGGCGTCTATGCAAAAATAATACAACCGGGAGTCATTAATCGAGGAAGTGTTGTAAGTATTGAGTAGAGGATCTCCTTTGGGGCGCTTTGCTAAAGAGGGGGAAATAAAAAGAATACTTTCACAGTCTCTATCGCTAACCCAATCTACCTGCTACTGTAAATTGAATTCCTTATGATGAATTATAATGTTTTACTAAAAACACAATGGTAATATGATAAGAAAACTCGTTGTAACACTTGTAAATTGTAGTCATCTCATCTGATAAAATCATTATGCAAAGCATCATTCTCTGCGTCGACGACGACAAAACTATTTTAACGGCTCTGCGAACTCTGCTGAGTACCATCACTGGTAACAACTACCGTATTGAGATTGCTGAGAGCGGCTTAGAGGCTCTGGAGATTTGCGAAGAATTCGCGGCTGAAGGTAATGAGCCTAAAGTTGTTATCTCTGACTTCATCATGCCAGGCATGCGCGGCGATGAATTGCTTGTTCGTCTGCACGCCCTTTACCCGAATATGACTAAGATCATGCTCACTGGGCAAAGCGATATTTCTGCAATCATCAGAGTCATCAACGAAGCCAATCTTTATCGCTTTATCGATAAGCCTTTTAAGAATGCTGACCTTGTCCTTACGACGAAAACAGCCATTAATGCAAAATCCACTGTAGCGACACTGACCGATGAAATAAACACACTCAAACAAAGAATTATTGAACTTGAATCTAAGCTAGATGATTCAACTCTCGACAATCTTCGCCCAATTGAAAAATTTATGCTAGATGCTGAAAATTTAGTCAATGAATTACAAAAACAAAAATAGCAACTACAGCAGACCATGAAAGAGAGAAGAGTAGATCACCTAGTCATGAACGAAGCCTTAGAAGAAGCTAATCAGGTGAGTATCGAGTTTCGAACCGCTCAATTAAAAGAAAGCAGTATAGCGCTAGAAGCTACTCTAGCTAATTTGCGTAAAACGCAATCCCAACTCATCCAGTCAGAGAAGATGGCTACACTCGGCCAGCTCGTTGCCAATATTGCCCACGAACTCAACACGCCTTTGGGTGCTGTAAAATCTAGCGGAGAAAGTATCTCTGGCGCTTTCGACCAAGTATTATCAAACTTTCCTGCTCTACTGTTGTGGCTTGATGGCACTACACGTAAAATCTTTTTCGAACTAGTAGACGAAATGCGAAATCCTTCTGAAGCTTTAAGCACCCGAGAAGAGCGCCAGCTAAACCGAGCTTTCAGCGCGGCTATGATTGAAGCTGGAATCACCGAAGCACAAATCAAAGCCGATTTCTTGATTGCGATGAGAGTTAAAGACCAGCCGTTACGTTTTGCCCAAGTCCTAAGTCATGAGCGTTCCATTGAGATCCTTAGTATGGCTAATCAGATTGGCACGATTATTAGCGGAACTCGGAATATTAATCAAGCAGTGGAGAGGGCAACCAAAATCGCCTTTGCCTTGAAGTCATTCTCACACACTAACTATACCGGAGAAATGCAGCAGGCCAACATCAGGAATGGCCTAGAGACGGCTCTGACCCTCTACAATAATCAAATCAAGCAAGGCATCGAAGTTAACCGTATTTACGCTGATGTTGCGACCATTGAATGCCTAGAAGATGAACTTAATCAGGTTTGGACTAATTTGATCCAGAACGCACTTCAAGCTATGCAAAACAACGGCAAGCTGACGGTGACATTGGCCGCTTTTGATCATGGCGTCACCGTAGCTATTGCAGACAACGGGCCAGGTATCCCAGACGACATCAAAAACCGAATTTTCGATCCCTTCTTTACAACTAAGCCTATCGGTGAAGGTACCGGGCTCGGTTTGGATATTTCCCGCAAGATAATTGAAAAGCATCACGGTCGTCTAGATTTGCAGAGTGAGGTGGGCGTGGGTACCACCTTCACTGTTTGGCTGCCTTTGAAGCAGCTTTAAATTGCTATTGTAGTGATTGATTTAACGCTAACGCTAAAGCTAATCAATGCAGAACATGGTAATGATAAAAGACGGCTTTATACACATACGCCAGACAAAAGTGCTTAGGTCTTGTACAATATCAGCAGTTTAAACTTTAAAGAGACCAAGACATTGAGCGCACAAAAACCAGATAGCTTAAATTATAAAAGTGCCGGCGTTGATATTGCCGCAGGTAATGAATTAGTTGAGCGCATCAAGCCTATTGCCGCAAGAACAAGAACCGCAGGCGTTATGGCCGGCTTAGGTGGCTTCGGTTCAATGTTCGAATTACCCTTAGATCGTTATAAGCAACCCATTTTAGTTTCAGGTACTGATGGTGTTGGTACAAAGTTAAAGCTAGCCATCGATTTAGACATACATAATACCGTAGGTATTGATTTAGTTGCCATGTGCGTTAATGACATTATTGTGCAAGGTGCGGAGCCTTTATTCTTTCTGGATTATTTCGCTACCGGACATTTAGATGTTGATACAGCGGCAGCGGTTATTGAAGGTATAGGTAAAGGTTGTGAATTAGCCGGTGCTGCTTTAGTCGGTGGTGAAACTGCAGAAATGCCAGGTATGTATGCTGATGGTGAATATGATTTGGCCGGTTTTTGCGTCGGTATCGTAGAAAAAACTAAAGTGCTAGACGGTAGCAAAGTACAGGTTGGTGACAAGCTAATAGGTATTGCCTCTTCTGGCCCCCATTCAAATGGTTATTCTCTAGTCCGTAAGATCATAGAACATAGCGAGGCTACACTCAGTGATGACTTTAACGGCAAAACTTTGGGCGAGACGTTATTAACGCCGACTAAAATTTATGTTAAATCTTTATTAGCTTTATTAGAAAAAGTACCCGTCCATGCTTTTGCGCATATTACTGGCGGCGGTTTAACAGAAAATCTACCGCGCGTATTGCCTACAGGCATTAATGCGGCCATTGATTTATCATCATGGACTTTTCCTGATATTTTTGTCTGGCTACAAGAGCAAGGTAATGTTAGCTTGGCAGATATGCTGACCACCTTTAATTGTGGTATAGGCATGATTGTTTGTGTAGCTGCAGAAGATGAAGCCGAAACCCTAACAACGCTACAAACTTTAGGTGAAACGGTTTATGTCATCGGTGAGTTGATAGCCGCTGAAGGTCAACCTATTGTTGTTTATAGCTAAATATTAAATAATGTCTAGTTGATATCGTAGTTTTTTTGTTGTGGGCATAGGTCTCTATACAAAAAATAAATATTCCCACCCAAGAACGATAATATTGTGGTGAACATCGTAGGGGCAGGTCGCGACCTGTCCTTGTCTCTAAATATGATCTCATAATCAGTTTCTAGCTTACTTCCCCGTCATTCTTTGCTTTTGCATAGGTATTGGATAGCCCAATACCTATGCAAACTTTTCGTTTAGCTAGCTTGTGGCTGTTAAATTAGGTGTTGCGTCATATAGTTTAGGTATTGTGATGTCTAATGAAGCTATCAGTATAATTAGCGTAGGTGTTGCAATTCAAAATCTAAGTATTGGCATTGTCAGCAGAGGTGCGGTGGTTCTCTACACCTCTAATGTGATGGTTAATTAAGGTATTGAAGTTGTTAATACCTTAATTCTAGTTCGCTAGTAATGGTGGCGTACTTATTTATGCTCAAGTTCAGATTATAAATCAGGCAAATAATGCGGTTTATAGGCAGTGGTAGTTCTAAAGTTCAAAAGTCTATTAGCCTTTAGCGTATTTCGGGTTGGTGGCTTTATATAAGGAATGCGCTAGCTTAAACTTTAGGTGATATGCGCATGATTAAGTAACGACTCATAACCAGCGGCAGTTGGTTCTCTCGTAATTTGTTTTGTAAGCCGCAGAACGACTGCGTAACATCAGTTATTACGCTAGCATAGTTGGCGTCTAATAACTCGGTTCGATTAAGAGCTTTAAGATATTAATCGTTGCATAAGTTTTTGCAGTTATTTATATAGAGCTGAAACTTAAGTTTGTCAATGTAGCTCCGATTGCTGGGATTTAGAAAACGGAATCCTAGCCATCGGCGCGGCAATCGAGAGCAAAAGCTCTTTACTGCCTAATATCAAATCCTAATTATGTCAAACTTACTTAGATTCAAGTTTATCCATCCGAACCGCGAGATTGTCTATTTTCTCGTTCAGCAAAGTCACACTGGTTCTTGCTTCAATGGCTGTTTTTGCAGTGAGTACGAGATCAGCGTTTTTAAAAGGTTTGTCGATGAAGCGATAGAGGTTGGCTTCGTTGATCACTCTTATTACTGCAGAAAAATCACCTTGTCCTGTTAGCATGATTTTGATCATATTAGGGTATTTGATGTGCAGGCGCACCAGCAACTCGTCGCCGCGCATACCTGGCATGATGAAGTCAGAGATGACTATTTTAGGTTCATTGCCTTCATTGGCTAGTTCTTCGCAAATTTCGAGTGCTTCTATGGCGCTCTCGGCAATCTCGATACGGCAAGTCTTGCCAAGGGTCGAAACTAGCAGATTTCGCATCGCTGTTAAAATAGTTTTGTCGTCATCGACGCAGAGGATAATGCTTGGCATAAATGATTTTATCGGATTTGATGGCTTAACTAATGTTGTATTCTAAGTGCCTATATCTCTGGATTCAAGCCATTTAGCAGCTGTAGGCCGGAATAAGACTTTTCTAGCGTAAGCGATTAAAGCGTTTTAGGCATAATCACTGCTCCTGTGCCAGAAAAGCCGCCACGCGCTACTCTTGGGTGGTTTTATTTCGGCCTACAAAAGTTGGATGTGTTTAGTAATCCAAGGCCTCGGCTTAACGATTAATACACTACGCTAACTGTGCAATGTTACTGAACAAAATATCATGATGGGTCAAATAAATATTCCTCTAAACTCAATTTATCCATCATAGAATTGGGTAATATTTCTAACAAACGGTCAGTCGATAAAATAACTAAAATAGGCTCATTGACTGAGTCAGTCTTAGGTTTAACTAGACCCTCTACCACTGATTTATTTCCTCCTAAATCAGGGATGGCTTCAATATTTGAGAGAGCTATTTCTGGTATTTCACCGAGCTCATCAATTAAAATCCCATAGCGATTATTGGAGTTTGTTACGCTAACAACAATAATTTGCTTGGAGTCACTTGGCTTATTATCGCGTTGTAATAAGCCATTTAAATCAAATACTGGGATGCTTTGATCAGCATAAATTAAATAGCCTCGAACGTATTCTGGCATACTGGGTAATTCAACTATACTTGTTGTATCAACACTTTCTAATACACAACTTGAGCGAATACCATACCAACCTTTGCAGATATAAAAAGAGGCAATTTCTACAGTATTATCTAGTCCAGTTTGACGTGCGGCGTAACTTTCAGACTGCCTAGTCTTGTTGATATTTAATTCTTCAGCATTAATAGTATGATCTGAAAGTGGCGTCATAATTAAAGCCAGTATGTCGTTACGATATAAATCATTGGGGTCTTTATATTCTCGATAACCTGCTGACATACAAGAGCCAACAGAATAATAGCGCCCCTTTAAGCTGACAATATTAGTGTAGACTTCAGCAGGTTCTAACTCAAAGAACTCCCGACTTAGTTCCAATACGTGATCAATCTTGTAGTCGGGGTGGGTGCTGGAAATTATTCGGCCTGTTTGCTCAGCGTATACAGCAAATGCACCATCAACAACTGAGCCATCTTCCTTACGAGGCAGTGTTTCGTTAAGCATCGTCTCAAGTTGAGGCAGGGTATCAAATACTATGGCGATACCACCAATAGGGTTATTGCCATCTGGCTGACGGATAGCCGCTGAATAGATATAAGCCGACTGGTTATCATAGAGTGTCGAGACTGTAAAAGGCGATACGCAGTAGTTTTGAGTATCTGCAAGCCCCAGTGTTTGGCGCACCCAATTACCTTGCAAGTTTTCTCCAACCAAATAAGTATAAGTAGGGTTCGATACGGCTAGTACGCAGGCATTTTTATCAAATATTAATAAATTACTGTAGACGGTATAAAGGTTATTAATAGTCCGGAGTATGTCAGTGAGTCGTTTTTGCTGATTTTCATCACTTGATGATCCTTTAGCCAATTCTGTTCTAAATACACTATTCAATGCCCACCAGCGGCAATCATTAGCGCGTTCATAGAGATTGCGATCCATAATATCAATGGCTAACGCAGCTTGTGTGCCACAGTTATAGAGCGCTGAAGAGATCATGGTTTCATAGAGATTGTTAGTGGAGTCACTAAAGACCTGACTGGTACTAATACCGGTATTTCTAATTTCCCATAATAAAACTTTTGCAAATGATCCATTGACCGACAGTGTGTTACGAGAGATAGATAAATTTCCATTCCATACGGCTCTATTTAATTCACGCTGAATAGTTGTGGCTTTGATAGGGATATTTCGAGATTCTTCGCTAAATAAGGTTGATGTTTCTAACACGCATTTTAAAAGTGTTTTGGGTACGCGCTCTAATTCAAGAGCGGCAGCCATTTCAAAAGCATGATTCAGCGGTGATAAGGCATGGCCCAGCCAACCTGGTCCTAAATAACCTTGATATCCTGAAGAGATGGTTGAAGTTGCCAAGTATTCGCGCCCACCAAAACGAACAATTTTACAATCATCTTTGATTACAGTTTCAAGTTTAGCAGCGATTGGGAATTGATATTCATCGCTACTGGCAATCACATAGCCTCTTGGATCTAAGATAGTGATGACGGTCCAATCATCATCTGAAATCAGATTGCTGAAAATTCGCTGGCATTCATCCTGAAAACGAAAGCAAAGACAGAGCACACCGACAACTTGAGTTTCATCTTCTGACATGACTCTGTAGGAATAGATCAGTGATGATTTAACTTTAGGCTGCAAATCTGTGCTTCTAAAGGTTTCTACATAAGCTTGCTGGGTCGTTAGAGTCTCTTGAATTAAAGCATCCGTTGAAGCGCTTACTTGGTTTTTGTTATCTAATTGTGCGAGCACTGTGCCATCAGGAGAAAGTAAGATAATATTTTGGTATACAGAATATTTTTTAACATATTCATCGAACCGTCTAGTAATCAAATCAATATTGACACTGTTTGTTGGCGGCGATTGTAATGTCATCGCTTCGGCAAAGGCACGAATGTCATTGTCAGTAGAAAGGAAGCCTATATCTGCTGTACGTTCAAATAAATTCCTAACCAATATATCAATGGCAACACGGGCTTTATAGCCTAGACTCAGTATGGCTTTTTTACGAAGTTCAAGGGCTAATTGATTGATTAATGTTTCTGCTAAAGTATTAAAGTCATTACGCATACTGGTAATGTCTGTGCCAGCACAAAGAAGTTGCCCTAATAGCGTTAAATTATCATAAACACTTTGAATTTCGCGTAGCTTAGCCTGATCAGTATGTAGGCTATCCATGAAGCGTGATAAATAAGATATATCTTTTGATTTTTGAATAGCAGTTAAGTGTTTCATGGAAATCCCCAGTAAAATAGTTTGTTATTTATAATGCAAAATACAGGCCATGTGGACTTTATTAGATTTAAAAGTTTACAAAGTGATATAAGCAATGCTTACATGAGCAAATATTATCTTCGAGGCTTGTTTAAAGTAGCTTTATCTCAAGCGTCATCTAGGAAGACTATCTGAATGGCGAAGCGAATTAAGTTGTTTGTCTATAAATTCATAGTTTAGTTGAGCTTGCATCATAAATGGGCGCTTTGCTCTAAAATGGTGCGATAGGAGAAGTATACGCTGCCGCCGATGCGTAACTTTAATGTCTGTTGTAGTGCTTTATAAACTTAGAATGTAGGTCGGGTTACGCTATCGCTAACCCAACCACAAAATCTACAAATGCTTCCAGTTTCCCCGCTGATACTAGGAGAGTTGGTAGGAGCTTATCAAAGACTAGGCATGAATAGTCGTTTAACTCAGTCAGTGTTATGAGACGATTAATATAAAATTATGAAAGAGAAGTTGGGCTAAAAGATTGTAGGCCGCATGATCTAGCGCTTTCTTAACGCTAGATCATGCAGTGTTAAGGCAGGGTTGTATGCTTTAGTTAACGCGGGCTGTCGCTGAGTTCTGTTGGTCTGCCCATACATAAGCGTAAAAATACCCGTGCAGCGGCGATGCCGTTAATGACAAAAGTCATGGTTAACGGTAGTGCAAACCAAGGGCCAAAGTCACTGGCATCTGAGAGTAGTAAATCTTCACCTAAGAATGCAGGGGAAATAGGGAAGCCAACTAAGCCTAAAAAGCTAATAAATAATAGCACCGATAGTGTAGGTTGAGTTTCTGCAAAGGCTCTATAAGTAAAAGGGCTGTCAGCAAAGGCAATGTTTTTGAGTAGTTTTGATAGCACTATGATGCCTAAAACCCAAGCTGGAATAATGCCGCTGGCAAATACTATGATATCAGCCCAGGCGTCTGGATTTAAAAAACATACAGCAACACCCGATAATATGGCGCTAATACCGATTGCATTCCAAACTTTGTAAGGGTTGCGTTTTTCACTAAAAGCGCTTAATGAGCTAAGTACCATAAGCATCGAAAGCGGTAAGGCAACATAGTCTTGATCTAAACCGAAGCTCATTAACAAGGCTTCAACCATGGCAAGGCACGCTATGCCGTAAAGTAATTTGATGGTTATAGATCTACGGTTAATGTTTGAGCCTAGTCTTTTAAGGGGGGACCATAAGGCTCCTCGAACTAGCATTTCTAAATGACCTTCTTGTAAAGAAAATACATACAGAGTGTTTTGTAAAACTTCAGGCAAGATGTTGCGTAAGGAGGCAGGTAAAGATTCAAATATCGAGCTTTTTGTGATGTTAAAGTCGGCATCGGTCGCACTTTCTACGCGCAGTAAATGTACTACGATAGACGGTGAAACTAGCAGTTGATAGCAGCGTAAAAAGGCGTTACCAAAGAAATGCACGAGTACTAAATATTCTAAACCTAATGCTAATTCCATAAACATAAAGCCTACTTGTGTAATCGAGGCATAAGCAATTTGACCTTTAATATTAGACTGAGTTTTTTCAGAAATACTAGCCACGATGACCGTCAATAAGCCGATGGTAAGCATGATAAAGCGCGGTAAATAATAGTATGACCATATTGGTAGTGTTCTCAGTAATAAAAACACCCCCAAATGCACTGATAAAGCACCATAAAAAATAGCACTAGAGGGCGTAGGCCCTTCCATAGCTCTAGGTAACCAAAAGCAGAATGGAAATTGCGCAGATTTTCCCATAGCCGCAATCAAAATAAGGATTGATATTAATAATAAAGCGGCATAGTCCGCTGGAGGTACGGTGGGATTACTAAATAACTCAGCGAATTGGCTAAAGCGTTGGTTTTCATGAAATAGCAGATGGCATAGCCATGCACCTAACAAAAGGCCGATGTCACAGAAGCGATAAATAGTATAAGCGCGTAAGGCATTGCGTATTGGTTGTACGCGATGCCTATAAAAAGCAATCAACAAAAACGAAGAGATACCGACTATTTCCCAGCCGGCAAATAATATGTCGATAGAGCCGGACAAGATCACGATATTTAGACCAAACACAAAACTAAAAATAGTCATGAAGAAGCGTTGATAGCCTTCTTCGCGGTGTAAATACACGCGGCAATATTTGACGATAATAGAGAAAATGGCCCAGATGCAAAATAGATAAACGGCGCCTACTTTGTCCAAATAAAATAAAATTGGAAAGCGGTAGTCGCTAGTTTCATATAAAGTAAACCAAGGGTATTCATGGTTAGGGAAGCCGGCATTAGCCCAAGTCAGTAATAGACCAACTAAGCTGAGTCCCATGGCGTGGGTACACCAAAAACTAATACGGGCGATGCGTTGCTCGTTGTGATCCGATAAGAAAATCAAAATAAAGCCCAGCAAAGGCAGGGCTAAGCTGGTTAAGATTAAGCCGTTCATGCTGGACTCCGAGTCAATTGATGTACTGGTATGGTTTTAGTTTGACCAGCCAAAATAGTTGCAGATAATTCTGAAGACGGCGCTAGCGCATCGCTATTAAGCTCAATGGCTTCCCAACCTTGAGCGGAATATAAAAACTGCTGATGGCTATCAGGGTGGCAAGCCACTAATCTCACCCATTCGTTATCTAACCATTCTTTAAGCGCATTTAATCTAGCAATGGCTTTATCCATGATGTGGGTTGATTGTTCGACTACAATCATTAGCCTAGCGGGTTGATGAACTTCGATCATTTGTTGTGGCAGGCCAGTGCGCAAATCACCTTCAACACCGTTTGCAACACCCAATAGACCGATGACATTATGCGGTAGCTTAGTGCCTGCGCCATAGACTGAGTTATCGATGCGCGAAAATAAATATTCTAAATTAATGCCTCCGCACACAGGAATGACCGCGGATAAAATGCGTGCCATGACTTCACCCACAGTATCTGTATTGGGATCATAAGAATGCAAAAAGGCGCGTCTATCCATGAATAAGTCGCGTGTTAATTGCCGTCTGCCAACGATTGCATACAGATTATTGGAATGATTGTATTCTGGACGCGGTTCAAAGATCGATGTGGTGCGTTCTTTGACATGATCATGAGCAATTTTATTGCTTTGCTGAGTCGGCGCTAATTCAAACCAGCGGCAGCGTTCTGCAGCATTGCGCTCTAGGGCTTCGGTCATGGCGGTTTGAAAATCCACTAAGCCAGTAGCAGGATGTTGTTCTAGTAAATGAGTATCAAAATAAGTGATTTCATCACGGCTGGTATTGTGCATAGCCGCTATAAAACGAGTGCTGTTAGGAATGTCAATGCCACGTTCGCGTAATATGGCGCGAACTTCTTCATTGTTGGCCATCCAAGCAAAGGCTCTAGCATTGGGTGCGCCAGGTTTTCCAGAACAAGCGCCGCAATCATAAGCTGCGAAGTGTGGATTATTTACGCTACTGGAACCATGAGCGACTACAACGACTAAAGGTGCAAAGTTTTTGCTTAAGCCAATATTCCTGAATAGTCCACTTAAACGATCGGCCATTTCGCTTAGCGAAAAGCCCAGTAAATGGCCGTCTTCATTGGGTAGGTCAGATTTTCTTAATAAATGTAGTTGCGAGTGAGCGTCAATTTCGCTCAAGGCGCGAACGTTAGGTAGTTTTGCACCTGGACGAAATACATCCCAAGCCATGCGAGCTGCAAAACCTAAGCCTAAAGTTTGGGTATATAACCAGCCTCTAAATAAAGTGTGGGCGGTAAAGTGGCTGTGACGAGTTTTACTGATTTTAGTCGTGGGTGCATCATTAGTTGATTCTTTAATCAAATGCTTAGGCGTGATGATATTAGGGCATTGAGCGACGGGATAGGCATCATCTAAACCTTGATAAAAGAAGTCAATGCCAAAAAAACCAGCCGCACCAAAAGTTTCTACTTGAGGATAGACTTCTTCTAGGTTACGTCTTAATGAGCACTCGCGATCATCAATGCAAAATAAGGCTTGGGCGGCCGGCATTGTCGGAGTAGATTTTGAGCTACTAGGTTTTAGAGCTAACAATAGTTCACTATGCAAAGACCATTCCATGGCTTCATGCCAGACTTTTAATCGTAAAGGCACTTTAGGACTGAGTGCGCCGTCTTTCAGTAGAGGTGTACCTTTTGGGTGCGGCAATTCAGCAATAGGTGCAAAATGAGCGCCTTTTTTCTTAAGTAAAGATGCCCATTCCATCAATAACTCTATGGCGATTAATTGTTTGAGCGAGATGTCACGTCTAGCGAGTAAGGCTTTGGGATTTTGGGCTATGACCCCAACCATCCCTGACCAGCCTGGGTGAGCTAGTAGCATTTCTACGAGATATTGTTCGTAAAGTGTTGCATCGCCTACTATTTTTTTCAGGCAATGGGCAATTACTTCATCCGGTGTTTGTATGAGTAAGTCTTGTACTTGAGCTTCATTAAGTGGATATAGCGGTATTAAGCTATTTCTGGCCAAGCGCACGATGCAATCCCAGAACGATTCGTTATCATTAGGCAAGCTCCAGCGACTAATGCCTTGATCAAGGTAGTTACTGAGCAAACGGAATAAAATAGGATGAACTAGAGAGTTAAGATCAACTTCTAGTTGGGTTAGCCAGGCATTGCGTATGCCATTATTAGCCAGTGAAATCGGTGGATAGTGACCAATATTATCTTTTTCGAATAAAGTTTTGCGTAACTGCTCTTGTTGCTCGGGGCTACAGTTTGTATGGTCTAAAGCCCAGCTAATTCCATCATTATTAATACGTCCTTCTAGGTATAGGTTTTGATAATACGCTAACGGCAAATAACTGCGAGCACCAAATAGTTTGGCTGCAATGGCAATGCCTTCATGAAAGGGATGGTGCTGAAAGGCATGTAAGGTATTGTGGTGTATAAAGTCTTTAATAGGGCCTTGTGCAGGGAGCCAGTGAGCAATATGGGCTATGCAGGCATCCAAATTAAAATCAGTAGTTGTAAAACTATCGGATGCTGTTTCGGGGGGGTGTTGATTATGAGCCATGTTGTTATTCGTTAACCTCGGCATTGTTTTATTTTAAAGATCTTGCTTAACATTTATGCATGATTTATGCCAGAGCGTGGAGGGTATAAGATAAGTACGGAGATATAGGCGAGCTATTTTGATAAGCAATTGATTGTATGAGTTGATAACTTAAATAATCAGAGAGAGATTTCTGCTTTGCTTAAGTTGCCTTAATTTTATATTGTTGAAGATAGTTGCTAGTTCTTTGTTGTTGTTTAAATAAACCATATCAATATGGTTTAAATGCCCCACTTTTGGCAAAGTGAGCTTAAGATGGTAACTTAGTGTTACGAATAATGATAAAGGCTTAGTTACTAAAGAGCCTTTTATCGCGGGTTGGCTCCTCGCAAACCCTTAAATTAAATAGATTCCTTATTCTCCAGACTTGGAGGGCACGCTTGTTGCTTTAGTTAAGTAGGCTAGCAATTTAAGTTAAAACAGACACTAGGATTAACTCTTCGCCTTTAACCTTTCGCCCTTTGTCTGCCCTTAAGAGAGTCTTGTCTTAAGTTGCTAGCCATTTGTTATCTCCTAGGTTCACCTTAATGAAATTAATGACGCTATGAATACCGTTTTTTACCATCCGGCAAAGTTACGTGCCTTATCGTTCTTAGGCCTACTATTATTGGCGCTGGCTATATTGGGCGGTATGATCTGGCGCAATTTTCATCATTTTGAAACAGTCGTATCTTATGTGAATTATTCTCATCGTATACAAAATGTATCCGTTAATTTACAGCAGTCCTTGATGGACTATGTGACGGAAACTGTACCCGAATCTCAACCTTCAGATTTGGCTAGAGCATTAGCTGAAATGAAAATGTTGATGGCGGATAGTCGCTATTTATCTCCACCTAAAAATCTTGCCGAATTAGAAGAGGTAGCTCGGTTACTCGCTGATGTAAACAGCTTAGATAAGGCTCAGAAACATGTTCATTTGAAGCAGGCACTAGATGTGATGAGCAAAATGCTAGAAGAAGAAGGTCTGCGCAGAGAAACCTTATTAGAAGATATTAATTTGGACACACAAACCGAGTTGTATATCGCCTCAATTACCTTCACGTTGCTTTTATTGGGTGCGTTGTTATTTTTATACCGACGTATCTTACATCCTTTAAATGATCTTAGGCAGTTGTTAGAGCGTTTAACCGATGAAAACTATACCCCGATTACAACCTATCATTTGGATCCATTGTTGGTTCCGGTTTTTAATAGTTACAATGAAATGGTCGTGCATTTGGCTGAACTTGAAGAAGCTAAACGCTTATATGCCCAGTCTTTACAGCGCGAAGTTAGGTTGGCCACACAAGCTCTATTAGAACAGCAAAATAGTTTAGCTAGAGCTGAACGTTTAGCGGCTATCGGTGAAGTCGCTGCAGAGTTAGCTCATGAAATACGTAATCCGCTGGCAGGCATACAAATGGCCTTTAATAACTTACGCCGTGAAATTAAGGATGTGAATCAGTGCGAGCGTATGGATTTAATTAGCGATGAATTGAAGCGCTTGGCTAGATTACTTAACGATATGCTTAATCAAAGTAAGCACACTCCAGAAATAGCCAGTCATTTTGATATGGTGAAATTGATTGGGGATTTATTGACCTTAACGCGCTATCAGATTGCTGAAACTATCGTGTTGACTAGTGATACACCTGAACACTTAATAGTCGATTTACCTCAGAGTGGTATGCGTCAGGCTTTATTAAATTTGATATTGAATGCGGCAGATGCTTTAGATAATGAGTTGGGATCAATATGTATTAAAGTCAGTCACTCCCCTCAAGGTTTAGCGATTGAGGTTTATGATGATGGACACGGTTTTTCTCAAGATATGCTTAATTATGGTATCCGGCCGTTCCGAACTAGCCGTGTTAGAGGCACTGGCTTAGGATTGGCTATGGTGCAGCGCTTTGTTAAAGATTGTGGCGGAACTATAAAACTTAGTAATCATCTGCCTCGTGGTGCTTGTGTCACGGTATTATTGCCTAAAGAATGTCTTGTTAAGGAATGAGCATGAAATAATATCATCCAGTAATATCCAGATCCCCTTTATTAAAAGCATAGGGATCTACATAAGTAAAAAAATTATAATTCCCACGCAAGAAGGATTTTTGTAGTGATGTTCGTAGGGGCGTATTGCATACGCCCTTTTTAAAATAACATCGAACTATCGAAAAGGGAGTATGCAATAGAGGCTGTGAAAGTATTATGATTTAAGCCTCCCCCTTTGTAAAAGGGGGACTGAGGGGGATTTTTTAAATCATAAATTACTGATTATTTTTAATAGATCAAATCTCCCCTAACCCCTCTTTGCTAAAGAGGGGAAATAAAAAGAATACTTTCACAGTCTCAATACGCCCCTACGGTGTTTTTTTATCGTTTTCACGCCGATAAAAACTTGTATAGATAGCTATGTTAAAAGAGGCTAGGAGTAATGACATTAAGTTAAGGTTTTTTAGAATTGTGGGAGTGGCTAAAGCCACTCCCACAGCATACTGAATTCCACTAACTTAATGACATTGGTGCTAGGGATATTTTTAAAATGATTGTGCTCAACTATGTCGTACGTATTGCTAAGGACTCATTATGATAGAAACATTGCTCATCATTGAAGATGAAAAATTATTGGGCTCAGAGTTGTCTAGGCATTATCGAGCCTTGGGGTGGGAAGTGGTGTTAGCAGACAGTTTGGAGGCTGCAAAGACTTTATTACTTAATACGCGCATCGAGCCCTTGCTTATCTTGTCGGATATGAATTTGCCGGATGGCAATGCTCTGGATTTTATGGAGGAGGTCAAACAGCAAGTCAATTTTGCTGAATGGTTGTTTCTAACAGGGTATGGCAGTGTACCCGATTCGGTAAGAGCTCTGCGGCTGGGGGCTTATGATTTTTTAGAAAAACCCTGTGATTTAGAGCGCTTAGATTTAGTCGTAGCGAGTGCTGCGCGCAGTGCTTCAATACAGCGCCGTGTGATTGATCAAACTAAGCAAAGTTATCGACGTTACTCTCCTGAGGCTTATGTAGGGCAAAGTCAGCAAGCCCAAGGTATACGACAGTTATTGGCGAAACTGACCCAAGTCCCGTTTAGCGCTCTAATTATCGGAGGCGAAAGTGGAACAGGTAAAGGTTTAGCAGCGCGTATTTTACATTACGGTGGTCCACGCGCTCTACAGCCCATGATAGAGGTTAATTGCGCGGCTTTACCACGAGAAATACTGGAATCAGAGTTATTCGGTCATGAGTCGGGGGCTTTTACAGGCGCTTCAGGTCGTCATCGTGGTTTGTTAGAGCAGGCCGATGGCGGTACTTTGTTCATGGATGAAATCGGCGAAATGCCTTTAGATTTACAAGCTAAGTTGTTGAAAGCCATCGAAGATCATAAAGTGCGGCGATTAGGTGGCGAAAAAGAAATCAGCGTCGATGTGCAGATCGTTGCCGCCAGCAATCGTGATTTGGAACAAATGTCTCAAGACGGTAGCTTTCGAATTGATTTATATCATCGCTTAAGCGTATTTAAGGTTATTTTGCCACCGTTACGCGAAGCAGTTGAGGATCTGGATGAGCTAGTGCCATTATTTGTTGCTGAATATAATGCTAAAGCCGGTCGGCAGGTCAAAGATATTCCTTTAGAGGTCTGGAATAAGCTTAAAGCACATCATTGGCCGGGTAATGTAAGAGAGTTACGTAATGTGATTGAGCGTTGTGTATTATTTTCTGATGGTTCTATATTTCCTGGGCAATGGTTACAATTGCCTGGCTTGCATACTACCAGCAATGCCATAGATACTGAAGCTACGGCAGACCATACTCAAGCAGAAGTCAGTGCTGGTGGGATTTATCTACCATTAGATGGCAACATGGCTTTGGATGATATGGATAAATTCATTATTAAAACCGCTTTAGAACGCGCAAATAATAATTTAACTGCAGCCGCTAGAGCCCTAGGTGCAACTAGAGAAACCCTACGTTATAGAGTTCGTAAATATAATCTTAAGACTGAGGATTAAATTTTGTAGGGGCGAATTCATTCGCCCAGTATTTTATCCTGTACGTACTTGGCGAATGAATTCTGCCTGACGGACTGGGGTTGTATATAAGGCATAGTTATCGTCTCCCTGCTCCGATTGCTGGGATTCCGCTGTCGCTACATCCCAGCCTACGTATAATGTAGGTTGGGATGAGGTACGAATCCCAGCATTTAGCCAGGGTTCTTCTAAGTGCAGGCAATGGCATCCAATAGTCGTCATTGTCGGGCATGAATGCTTGACCTACAACTGTCCCTTGTTAAGTGGGTAGCCCTTAAATGACGCTGCTTTTACTTGTGTAGATACCTATGT
>CAIZMK010000142.1 GCA_903934035.1 uncultured Methylococcaceae bacterium | reverse complement strand
GAAGCTAAATTTATAATACTTTCATAGCCTCTATTGCATACGCCCAACATTGAAAGTCTATATGTTATAGGGCTTATTTTATAAAGGCGTATGCAATACGCCCCTACGATCTTCACCACAATGTTATCGTTCTTGCGCGGGAATGCTATTTTTTTATTTGTGTAGATACCTATGTTGTAAAAGGCGGAACGAGGGGGATTTTTTTAACATAGACCACTGACACTTAATGATTATCCTAATAGACCAAATCTCCCCTTAGCCCTCTTTGCTAAAAAGGGGTGCATAAAAAAGAATACTTTCAAACTCTCGATAGTTTAACCCGACACTATGAACTACGAAATGTCGGGTTACGCTATCGCTAACCCGACCTACAAAAAACATAGTCATCACAGCGCAATAATTCTTTATTTGGCTATAATAAATTATTATTTCCAGCCTACAAAACCCTCTTAAAATTTGATCAAGCCACAAAATTAATGGATAATGTCGGGTTTTCAAACGTATTTATAGTATTTTTTTATGAACATTACCATGCTTAAAGCAAAGCTACACCGAGCTACCGTGACTCGTTCAGAATTAGGCTATGAAGGTTCTTGCGCTATAGACGGCACTATTCTTGATTTGTCAGGCATCAGAGAATACGAACAGATACAAATATACAATATTAACAACGGCGCACGTTTTACGACCTATGCAATCCGTGCGGAAGATGATTCTGGTATTTTCTCTGTTAATGGTGCGGCTGCTAGATTAGCCTGCCCTGGAGACCTTATTATTGTTTGCGCTTACGCTAGCTTAGATTCGAAAGAAGCCGAGCACCATAAACCAACCCTGGTTTATTTCAATGAGAAAAATGAAGTATTGCGTACTGCATCGACTATTCCTATACAACCTTTATAAGACCTTGGCTATATAGCTCTCCCCTGAATTCAGACTCAAGGCTCAGGACACAAAACAAAGACCTATGACAACCATCAGACCTAGACTGGTAGGCCGGAATACGATTTTTCGAGCGTAAGCGAGAAAAGTGTTTCCGGCATTCAAACCACTAACTGGCCTGAAACGCAACCACGCACTTCACTATCGTTCATCATCCTATAAAATATTTGTTTATTATTAATTTCCAGCACTTTTAATCAAACCACTCCATTTGGGCGGCCCTATTCCAGCCTACATCTAATTTAAAAAACCAAAACTCATGAGTTTTAACTCCAAAAACAAAGCGAGATAACACCAAAACAACAATAAATAGTGAATAGCACGGCTATCGCATCAGAACTCTACGGACAACTTAGCTAATTGCCTGATTAGCATCGTAATCCTACTTTAAATTACCCAACTATTCCGATTTGTCATATCATCTACCTGTTATTATAATTCCCTACTATAAACGCAATGTATCAAACTCTTTCTCAAAGCCATGAATAACACAAGTTATCAGGCCTGCCCTGAATGTGATTTATTAATTGATCTTGTTCAACCCGAAATTGGAGAAAAAATCCATTGTCCTCGCTGCGGGCTATTGCTATTAAGACCTCGAAAACAAAGCATTGAGCGCACTTTTGCACTCTCTATTGCGGGACTTATCCTATTTGTTCCAGCTAATTTCTTGCCTATGGTAGGCATCACTCTATTAGGTAAAGCCAACTCTGGCATTTTGATGTCCGGAGTCATTTCTTTATTTAATGAAAACATGTGGCCCGTATCAATTGTGGTATTTTTGGCTAGCATACTGTTTCCACTCCTACACATCAGCTTATCGTTACTGATAAGTGGCCACCTTTATTTCAATCGCTACAACCGTAATTTAGTTAGTTGGATGCGCTGGATGCATCATCTCGATGAATGGGTCATGCTTGAAGTTTATATGCTCAGTATTATTGTTGCTTGCGTTAAGTTAATGTCTATCTCGCCACTTATACTTGGCTGGGGACTGTATGCTTTTATCACCCTAATTTTTATTACTGCCCTATTAACCAGTAGCCTGGATAAGGAACTTTTCTGGCAACACATTGAACAATTAAGCAAGGATAACAAGCATGCAAGCTAAACAGTGTGCGCTAAAGCAAGGCTTTATCAACTGTCATGATTGTGGCTACTTGGTTAAAATCACTCAGCAACTTTCATCTTGTCCACGTTGCCGTAGCCACCTACACGAACGAAAACCTCATAGCTTACAACGCACCTGCGCCTTGTTATTAAGCAGTTTTTTTCTATATATACCAGCCAATATCTTCCCAATTATGACCGTCACTCAATTTGGCACAGGTGACGCACATACCATTGCCGGTGGTATTATTGAATTAATTGATGGCGGCATGATTCCTATTGGCCTACTAGTTTTAGTGGCAAGTATTCTTGTGCCCTCTTCAAAGTTAATTGGCATCAGCTTATTATTACTCAGCGTGTATTTTCGCTGGAAAATAAATGCTCGTCGCTGGACTTTCATGTATCGTGTTATCGCTTTTATTGGGCGCTGGTCTATGCTTGATATTTTTATGATTTCTATACTGGTCGACTTAGTTGACTTTACTGGCGTTCAAATCATTGCAGGTCCTGCAGCAATAGCCTTCGCCGCCGTGGTTATACTGACTATGTTTGCCGCTGAAAATTTCGATCCACGCTTACTTTGGGACAAGCAATAAACCACTATGAATGATTTTATCGAACCCGCTTACGAAACCACTCATGCCCCTATCAATAAAAAGCCTGAATTTCACCTAATTTGGCTATTACCGCTGTGCGCATTATTAGTCACTGGCTGGCTAATTTATAAAACCATGTCTGATAAAGGCCCAGAGATTACTATTACCTTTGCCAGCGCAGACGGCTTAGAAATAGATAAAACAAAAATAAAATACCTCGATGTAGAAATCGGCAAAGTCAGCAATATCGTCATTAATAAAGACTTAAAAACCATTACAGTCACAGCAGAAATGCATAAAGAAAGCCGTGATTATTTAACAGAAAACACGCAGTTTTGGGTAGTTCGACCTAAAATTGGCTTAAACGGGGTATCCGGCTTAGGCACTTTAGTATCAGGGGCTTACATAACGATAAAACCCGAAAGCGGTAAATCAGAAGATCACTTTACAGGACTCGATTTAGCGCCTGTACTAAAAACAAATGCTCAAGGCAAAAAATTCATCCTTGAAACAACCAATATCGGCTCGATGGGCCCTGGAACACCCATTAACTTTCATGGCATCACCGTGGGCGAAGTGCTTGAATATGAATTAGCCCCAAACGCCGACAACATAAAATTAACTATTTTTGTTAATGCGCCTTATGAGCAATTCATACGAGCAAATACTCGTTTTTGGATAGACAGCGGCATCAATTTATCAGCCGGTGCCGATGGCTTTAAATTAAGGACAGGGCCTTTATCTGCATTATTAGGTGGCGGCATTGCTTTTCGTACCTCCCCTGAAGATAAAGCTGAAGATCTTGTCCCTGAAAACACCTCCTTCCAACTATTTGATGATTATGAGCTGTCTACCCAGGTTATTTATCATAGAACCATCAAAGTAGTTATGTATTTTGATGAATCCGTACGAGGTTTAAACGTAGGTGCGCCGGTTTTATTACGAGGTATTCCGGTAGGTAAAGTCACTGGTATTAATCTGGAAATCAATGCAAAAACTTCAGAAATACATATTCCCGTTATGGTTGAAGTAGAACCAGAAAGGATTGTAGTCGTGAACAAACAAGATAACATGAACTTAAATCAGAACATTGAACATCTGATTAGCAAAGGCTTACGCGCACAATTACAAACAGGCAGCCTATTAACAGGACAATTATTTGTTGGTTTAGATTTATTTCCAAACAGTAAAATAGTGTCTCATCCAAATAATACGGGTTATCAAGAATTTCCAACCACAGCGAATCCAGTCAACCAGATTGCTAATTCAGCTCAAGCGGTATTAGATAAAATTTCCAAACTTCCGCTAGAAACCATGACTAGCGAAATCAACAAAACCCTAGAATCATTGCAAGGCACATCGAAAGCAGCAACCGCGACATTAGTTACAGCTAACGGTACTATGGGGACGCTTGATCAGACCATGAAGTCTGCTGATAAAACCATGATTTCTGCTCAAAAGGTTTTAACCACCTTGGAACCAGGGTCGTCTACGCAGTATGAACTCAACCAACTACTCCAAGAACTTACTCAAACAGCCAACTCCGTTAAGCAACTTACTGATTATCTGCAAACACATCCAGATTCTTTAATTCGTGGAAAAAAAGAGAACTAGCCATCATGTCAAATACATACTCAAATGGATTTATCAGTCTATGCATCCTCGGTCTGCTAAGCGCTTGCGCAGCACCACCTACACATTTTTACACACTGGAGTCACAGAGCAAAGCCCCTGAAAGCACGATCACAACAAACAGCAATAAAATACAAATCGGTATGGGACCGCTATCACTCCCGGCTTTACTTGATCGTAAACAGATGGTTAATCACACAGAAAATAACACCATAGAATTAGCAGAATTTGACCAATGGGCTGCACCGCTAAAAGACAACGTGTTAGCTGTATTAACAAAAAATATGGCGACCCTGCAACCGAATGCAATCGTGAGGAGTTATCCGTGGGGTGTTTATGGCGACGTTGATTATAGGGTAATAATTGATATTAGCCGCTTCGATACTCAACTTAGCAAATCGGTATGCTTGGAAGCAAACTGGGCCATCATGGAAGAAAAAAAACATACGATAGTCAGCAATGGCCAAGCTAAAATTGAAAAGTCCCTGAGCGATAACAGTTACCAAAGCGCCGCACAATTACTCAGCCAATTACTCAGCCAACTAAGCCAGCAAATTGCTTTGTCATTGCAGCAGGTAGAGCATTAGAAAAGCATAAAAACCTTACCTTTAGAGCACTTCACTGCCCACAGTAACTATGCCGGAAACGCTTTTTCGCTGATGCTCTAAAAGCCTTATTCCGGCGACCTACGCCTAAAGTAGGCTGTGATGAAGCGACAGAGACTGTGAAAGTATTTTCATTTTTGGCTTCCCCCTTTGTAAAAGGGGGATCGAGGGGGATTTTATTAAGTCATAGATTATTGATATTTAATAATAATTTTTTAATAGATCAAATCTCCCCTAACCCCTCTTTGCTAAAGAGGGGAATAAAAAGAATACTTTCACAG
>CAIZMK010000141.1 GCA_903934035.1 uncultured Methylococcaceae bacterium | reverse complement strand
GTCAGTCAATGATACTCTCTGATTTACGGTGTTATTTAAAAGAACAGCGCAGGATCGCTTTAGCTGACTTGGTGATTCATTTTAAAATGGATGCTGATGCACTGCGCGGCATGTTAGATAAATGGGTTAAAAAAGGCAGTGTGCGAAAACTACCGTTAGAGCCTTCATGTGGCACGAGTTGTTGTAAATGTGATGCGACCCTAACTGAGCTTTATGAGTGGATAGATAAATAGTCTTAGGAATGCGTATCAAATGAAAACCTAATAACATCCAACTCCTCCCTCTTTGTAAAAGCATAGGTATCCTCTATGCCGGTCGGAGTTTGCAATCCCGACCGAACCGTTTGGATGTTCTATAATTTCGAAATGATAAAAGTTAAGAACGGGGTTATAAACCCGGTTTAGCATGAAGGAATCCCAATTGATTGTAGCGCTGCGAAATATTTGTTAATCACTAAGCTGTTCTAATTTATCTAGCTCATCGTCATCAGCATTATTTTTATGCACGAATAATCTAGAACACAACAAGCCCACTTCAAATAACATCCACATCGGTACGGCTAGCATCGTTTGTGAAATCGCATCGGGTGGCGTTAAAAACATGCCGATAACAAAAGCGCCAACTATGACATAAGGGCGTTTTTCAGATAGATCTGCAGGTGTCACTAAACCTGTCCAGACTAAAACGATGGTAAATATAGGCACCTCAAAACAAATACCAAAAGCAAAGAATAAGGCCAGTACAAAATCTAGGTATTTGCTAATGTCAGTCATAACAGCCACACCTTCAGGTGCTGCTGCAGTTAAAAAACTAAACATTAATGGAAAAACTACGTAATAAGCGAAAGCGACACCCAGAAAGAACAGGAAGGTACTGGCAATTAATAGCGGGAAAATCATCCGGCGTTCGCGCTTATAAAGACCAGGGGCTACAAACGCCCAGAACTGATAGAGAATAACAGGAACTGAAATAAAGATAGCCGCAACTAGCGCTAACTTAAAGGGTGTAAAAAAAGGTGAGGCAACATCTATAGCAATCATGCTGCTATTTTTAGGCATGTGCTTTAGTAGCGGGCCCGCTAAATAGCTATAGATTTGATTGGCATAAACGGATAAGCCTAAAAAAACAACAATCACGAAACTAATGACTTTTAATAGTCGATTACGCAATTCAATCAGATGGCTGATGAATGGTTGAGCGGCTTCTTCGAAGTTATTTGAGGTCATGCGTTTTCGAGTGCTCTATTGTTTCTTCAATGGTGGGTGTGACTGAGGATTTAATGGCATCGAATGCGTCGTTTTTTTCATTGAGTGCAGCATGTAAATCATGTAGTTGTGCTTGCTCGTTAAATATCTGACGTAATTCTTCAGTATGCAGCTCTTGTTTAATTTCTTCTTTGAAGGTAGCGGCTATATTGCGTGCTTTACCAATCCAGAATCCAGCTAGTCTAGCTACTTTAGGTAAGCGTTCAGGCCCTATCACTATTAAGCTGACTAAGGCGACCATGACTAACTCAGAAAACCCTACTTCAAACATATTATATTTTTTCGTTTTTCTTGGAGGTGATTTCACCGTCTAAGGTTTCACCTTCATGTTCAGGGCTTTTTTTATCTTCTTCGCCTTCTTTCATGGCCGTTTTAAAACTTTTGATGGCACCACCAAGGTCTGCGCCTACATTACGAAGTTTTTTAGTGCCAAAAAGTACAATGACGATAACTAATATAAGTAATAATTGGGTGATGCTGACGTGCATGTTGTAACTCCAGTGACCGATTAGGTCATCATCTTAGGATAATTATCATAAAATACAAAATGATCTTATTAGATTGTTATAGCTTGGATTTGATGCTTTCTAGTTTGGTTCTGCGTCACTGCCCACAGTCGTTCTCGTAGGTCGGGTTAGCGCTAGCGTAACCCGACATTTCGTAGCTCATATTGTCGGGTTACGCTGTCGCTAACCCGACCTACATAAAAGCTTAACTTTAAGCTGCATTTGTAGGCCGTGATAAGACCACCCAAGTGTAGCGCGTGGTGGCGTTTCGGGCGCCGGGGCAGTTATTATGCCGGAATAAGGCTTTACTCGCTTACGCTAGTAAAGCCTTATTCCGGCCTACATAATTCTTAGCTTTTCTTACGCTGCGCTTTTTCATCCAATCCAGACAAGCCAAAACGACGTTGCAGTTCCTTTAATACATCGTTAGGACCTAAGTCCTGATCTGCCAGCATAACCATGCAGTGAAACCATAAGTCAGCAGTTTCATATATAATTTGTTCTTTATCACCGTTCTTGGCGGCAATGACAGTTTCAGTGGCTTCTTCACCAACTTTTTTCAGTATGGTATCTAGGCCTTTTGCATAAAGACTCGCTACATAAGATTTGTCAGCAGATTCTTGTTTACGCTGTTCTAAAATGTCAGCGAGTTGTTCTAAGGTGTCGTTCATTATTTTGTATAAATAGTGTTGGGGTCTTTTAGTATTGGCTCAACAGCTTGCCATTGATTATTAATTAAACGTCGATAAAAACAACTTTCACGGCCGGTGTGGCAAGCTATGCCGCCTTCTTGTTCAATTTTTAATAAAATAACATCTTCATCACAATCCAGAAACAAATCGATGACTTTTTGTCTGTGGCCTGACTCTTCACCTTTACGCCATAAGCGTTGACGTGACCTAGACCAGTAAACGGCATAACCTTCTGCAACTGTTAAGGCTAAAGACTCAGAATTCATCCAAGCAAACATCAGAATTTTTCCACTGTCCGCCTGTTGGGCAATGACTGGCACTAAGCCGTCTTCTGTCCAACGGATCTCATTTTGCCAAGCATTATTCATAAGCGCATCTCTATGCCGCGTGAGGCCATGTGTTGCTTGGCTTGCTGTATGGTATATTCAGCAAAATGAAATATACTAGCGGCTAATACAGCATCCGCTTTACCGGTAATAACGCCTTCAGCTAGATGATCTAAATTGCCAACACCACCCGAAGCAATGACCGGTACACTGACCGCTTCACTGATAGCGCGAGTAAGTAATAAGTCAAAGCCTTCGCGGGTGCCATCTCTATCCATACTGGTTAATAGAATTTCACCTGCACCATAACTAACCATCTTTTCTGCCCATGCGATAGCATCGATACCTGTTGCTTTACGTCCACCATGAGTAAAGATTTCCCAGCGATCTGCTTCACCTAAAGCGCTGACTTTTTTAGCATCAATAGCGACCACAATACATTGCGAGCCAAAGCGCTGTGCGGCTTCGCTGACAAACTCAGGATTAAATACCGCAGCACTGTTAATGCCGACTTTATCGGCGCCGGCATTCAACATTCGGCGAATATCATCTAAAGTTCTGATGCCACCGCCTACGGTTAAGGGTATGAAAACTTCACTGGCGACTTGTTCAACGACATGTACGATGGTGTCACGATTATCGTGGGTTGCAGTTATGTCCAAAAAGGTGATTTCATCAGCACCTTCTCGATCGTAGCGTCTAGCAACTTCGACAGGATCACCTGCATCACGAATATCAACAAATTTGACGCCTTTTACGACGCGGCCGTTATCAACATCTAAGCAAGGAATAATACGTTTAGCTAAACTCATCGCTTAAAAAGATTCCGCAAGTAGTCGAGCTTCAATAAAATCTAATGTGCCTTCATAGATAGCTCTGCCAGTAATCGCGCCCATAATTCCCTCATGAGCAACAGCGCCTAAGCCTTTAATATCGTCAATATTAGTGATGCCCCCAGAGGCAATAACAGGGATGTTAATAGCACGAGCCAATCTTGCCGTGGCTTCAACGTTAACACCTTGCATCATGCCGTCTCTGGAAATATCCGTGTAGATAATGGCTTCAACACCATCGGCTTCAAAGTGCTGGGCTAAATCTATGACATCATGTTTAGAGAGTTTAGCCCAACCATCAATGGCGACTTTGCCGTCTTTAGCATCTAAGCCAACAATAATGCGTCGAGGATACTTTGTTGCCATCTCTTTAACAAAGTCTGGTTCATTAACGGCTTTAGTGCCGATAATGACATATTCAACGCCTGCCTCTAAATAAGCTTGAATGGTAGCTTCATCACGAATACCTCCGCCTATTTGAACAGGCATCTGAGGATAGGCGGTGACGATTGCATTAATAATTTCGGCATTAACAGGCTTACCTGCAAAAGCGCCATCTAAATCAACTAGGTGTATTCTTTTTGCGCCAGCGTCAGCCCAACGTCCAGCGACAGCGACAGGATCATCAGAAAAAACGGTATTATCATCCATGCGACCTTGACGTAAGCGTACGCATTTTCCTTCTTTTAAATCAATTGCGGGTATTAACAACATAAAAACAAAATCCTTAACAGCATGTGGTGATCTAAGATTGACCATCCCAATGTAAAAAGTTATTCAGTAGCTGCAAGCCGACTGTCTGACTTTTTTCAGGGTGAAATTGTACAGCAAAAACATTATCGTGAGCCAAGGCGCAAGCAAAGGCATCTGGGTAATTTGTAGTGGCTGCAATGACCGAGCTTTCATCAGGTTTTGCATAATAACTATGCACAAAATAAAAACGACTATCTTGAGGAATCTTTTCCCATAAGGGATGTGCTCGTTGTTGGACTTGATTCCAGCCCATGTGAGGTATTTTTAACTTATGACCCTCGTTATCGTTTAAATCTTCTGCAAAGCGTACGACATGACCTGAGAAAATATCTAAACCTAAGGTCTTGCCATTTTCTTCACTGTCAGATAGCAAGGCTTGCATGCCTAAACAAATACCTAGTAAAGGCTTAGTTTTAGCAACTTCGCGAATGACTTCAGATAAACCAGATTCATGCAAGGCAAGCATACAGTCGCGCATCGCACCGACACCCGGAAAAACCACGCGATCGGCTTGTAAAATTTGTTTGGCATCGCTAACGATCTGAACATCAACTTCAGGGGCGGCATGTTGCAGGGCTTTGGCAATTGAATGCAAATTACCCATGCCGTAATCAATAACAGCAACAGTGGACATAAATAGTTAAATTTTAGTGAGAGTTAAAGGTGCTTATATTAAAGACTACCTTTGGTAGATGGCATTATACCTGCCATACGTGGATCGGCGCTAACAGCCATGCGTATGGCGCGACCTAAGGCCTTAAAGATAGTTTCAGCAATATGATGCGCATTAGCACCTTTTATATTATCGATATGTAAAGTAACGCCGGCATGATTGACAAAGCCCTGAAAAAACTCCCGAAACAAATCGACATCAAAACGGCCGATGATCGCTTTGGGGAATTTAACCTCATAAAACAAACCAGGGCGACCAGAAAAGTCAATCACGACTCTGGATAAAGCTTCATCTAAAGGCACGTAAGAATGTCCATATCTGCACAAGCCTTTTTTATCACCGATAGCCTTAGCAAAAGCCTGACCTAAAGTAATGCCGATATCTTCAACAGTATGATGAGCATCGATTTCAAGGTCGCCTTTAGCATTAATATCGATATCAATTAAACCATGTCTCGCTACTTGATCCAGCATGTGGTCAAGAAAAGGCACGCCAGTAACAAACGTTGCGATCCCTGATCCATCTAAATTGATGCTACAAGTAATTTGAGTTTCGAGCGTATTACGTTCGATAGTGGCAATTCTTTGAGTCATGATGTTTAAGTCGTTTAATTAGGCAATGTATTTTAATGGGTTGTTAGTTTATAAAACACTGAGTAGATGTTTTACAGTGCAGATCGATATCATACCTTACCAAAGGCTTATTTTCATCTCTAGTTGTGAATGAATCTTGTAACTGTGGAAAGCTTATATTTTAAAAACATCCCCTAAGCCCCTCTACAAAGGATGGGAACTGGATCGATTTTAGCAATTGTAGGCAGGAATAAGACTTTACAAGCGTAAGCGAGTAAAGCGTTTCCGGCATAGGTAATGCTTCTATGCCATAAACACCAGCAAGCAATCCGTTAGCGTGGCCTCATGCGGGACGGGTTTTGTAACCCCGATCAAGACGTTTGGAAGCGCTTAAGCGTTGCTATATAAATGAAGGCAGGAATACATCATTGCAGATTTTTCAACGATAATTGCAATATCAAACGTTTGAGATGGGGTTATAAACTCCGTCTCGCTTGGTTTGATCTATTAAAAATAATCATTAAATCGATCGTAATCTAGAGGCCGATCCTAATGTAGAAACTGGTCTCGACCTGTCCCTACGGTTTAAGATGTAAGGATGGGGCTCTAAAAGCATAATACTTTCAAAATCTCTTTAGCTTATTGCACCTTTTCACCACGTATTAGTTGGTGTAATACGCTACGCTATTAACACCCTAAAGATTGCGGGTTAAGAGTTGATAATCTGCAACATTAGGTTTAACTTGATTTGCTAGGTTAGCCAGACTAGACTAATAATTTTTTAGGAGCTCATCATGCACACCACTGTTAATATGTTACAAGCTAAATCTTCGTTATCACGATTAGTAGAAAGTATTGAGCTAGGTCAAGAGCGTGAAATTGTCATTGCTAGAAATGGACGCCCTGTCGCAAAACTTGTTCCGATTGATGTAACGACTTCTAAAAATAGAATTGGTATTGCTAAAGGCTTGTTTGATGTGCCCGATACCATTGATGCGAATAATGCCGAAGTCGCTAAATTATTTATTGGCGAGTCACTCTCTTGAATTTGCTTCTAGATACTCATGTTGCACTTTGGGCAATTACTGATAATCCTAAATTATCACAAAAAGCGCGTGAACTAATAGAATCACCCAGATCAGTTATTTGGATAAGTTCTGCAACGCTTTGGGAGATTGCGATTAAGCACTCACTCGGTAAAGGTGATATGCCTGTTTCTAGCCAACAAGCAATGCATTATTTTCAAGAGTCTGGTTATCGCTTTCTTGCAATTGAAGCCGAACATACGATCGCTGTTGAAGCTTTACCCAATCATCATCAAGATCCATTTGATAGAATATTAATTGCACAAGCGTTAGCTGAGCCAATGCGCTTGATGACCCACGATCAACTGGTAGCCCTCTACAGCGATACTATTATAAAAATTTAATTATTAGCCTACCTAGCGACTATTTTGAATTGTTTCTAACTATGACCAATCAAACCACGCACATTTAGCTTTCTTACCGGCAAGGCTTAACTTTGGGCAGTGACGCTGAGCATGGGAACGATAAAAAACTCACTCACAGCTCAGCAAGACAATCCAAAGCTTCTGAAAGCGTTGACACTCCATGAATTTCTAAACCTTTAATGGCGGTTTTAGGGGCGTTGGCTTTGGGGATGATGGCTTTCTTAAAGCCATGTTTAGCGGCATCATTTAAACGTGCGTGGCCATTAGCAACGGGTCTTATTTCTCCACTTAAACCAATTTCGCCAAAGAAAAACATATCATGAGGGATGATCTTATCTCTTAAACTGGACACTATGCCAATTACTATCGCTAAGTCAGAACTGGTTTCTGTGACTTTAATGCCTCCAACCACATTAGCGTAGATTTCATCTTGAGCGGTAAAAATGCCGCCATGTCGATAGAGCACGGCTAATAACATGGCTAATCTATTTTGATCGAAACCCACGGTCAGTCTTCTTGGGTTGCCATACTGACATTCGGTGACTAAGGCTTGAATTTCAACTAGCAAGGGGCGTGTACCTTCCCACAATACAGTCACCACGCTACCCGAAGATGGTTTCTCTGCTCTATTCAAAAACATTGCTGAAGGATTTTTAACTTCTTTAAGTCCTGAGCTATCCATCGCAAAAAAACCTAATTCACCGACACTACCAAAGCGATTTTTGTCGGCTCTTAAAACTCTAAAGCGCGCATCATCGGTAGAACCTAGCATCACTTGGGTATCAACGATATGGCTTAAGGTCATAGGTCCTGCTAGGGATTGGTCTTTAGTGACATGGCCGATCATAAATATTGAGACTTGATTCTTTTTTGCGTACTGAGTGAGATAACTAGCTGACTCTCGGACTTGAGAGACTGAGCCGGGTGCAGAGTCGGCCTCTTGAGTATGCATGACTTGTATTGAGTCTATGACGAGAATTTGGGGTTTGATACTATCTAATAAATCGCAAATACGCTGCACGGATGTTTCCATTAACATCATGATTTTATCAGCAGGTAATTTTAAGCGATTGGCGCGTTCAGCAATCTGTTGGAGTGACTCTTCGCCGGATACATATAAAACGCTAACGCCTCGGTCGGCAATGTTTGCGATGGCTTGTAATAATAAGGTGCTTTTGCCGGCTCCAGGTGCACCGCCCAATAATACCACGCTGCCTGTTACGATGCCGCCACCTAAGACGCGATCAAATTCAGATATGCCGGTAGAAATACGTTCAGCTACCGATAAACTCACATCGGATAATAATTTAACTTCGCTTTGACTACCCGCATAACCGCTACGACTACTACGCTCTTTGCTAGCGGAACCTAATCTGATTTCTTTGATGGTATTCCATTCGCCACAACTGGTGCATTGTCCACCCCAGCGTGGATAATCGGCCCCGCATTGCTCGCAAACAAAGGCTGTTTTTATCTTTTTATTCATGTGATGTCATTTATGATTAAGATCCTGCGCTATTAAAGCATAGCTTTAGCAAAAACTGCTGTGCTAGGTTTGAAGTTATCCATCTTTTTATAGATTATCAACGTAAAACCTTACAGAATAAGGTTAAGCCGTTCGTGGTGAGCACAGTCGAACCATGATCGGCATAACCGTACATCCTTCGACTAGCTCAGGACGAACGGTTATGCCTTGCGCCGTGTCTCGTCTTAAGTCGATAGCAATTTTATAGGATGAGCAGACCTTAATTCTAACAAGCTCAATTACTCAGGTTATCTTTATAGGTATTTGTACGTATTTATTTTTGTAATTTAAACTATACACTTCATCATACTTCTTGTTGACTTATAGTTGCGCTTGGATTTTAGGTTGATTTTGATTGCAAACTACTCGTATAGGCAGGTGAATCTATTTGTTAATAATAGAGTCCTCCGCGAGCTATATAAACTCATTATTTAATCTACATATTATGAAAACTAAAACTATCATTCAGGTTATTGGCCTAGCAATAGCTCTATTTGGAACTACTATGGCAAAGGCTAATTTCACAATGGGAAATACTTATGGCAGTGCTATGACCATCACTTACACCGAAGGCAATGCGGCTATGCAAACTATCAATGGGGCAGGTGGAAATTTTGGAGGCATAGGGCAAGCGAGTTTGGATGGCAAGTCGTTAAGCTATGTATATTGTATCGATTTATTTGATGATATCAGACTTAATACGAGTTACAGTACGACCGTTACGACTAATGGAACTGTAGCGCAAACAACGGCCCATGCACTAGGGAATGCTAATAGCAATGGCCTGATTAATAATGCCGCTGCCATTGCTTGGTTGGTAGATACTCAGGCAAGTTTAGCCATTAATGGTAATCTACAATCTGGTTTGCAAGCCGCTATTTGGACAGAACTCTATGGGCCTATGGGGGGCTCAGGTCCCAATAGTTGGAATATTTTGGGTATAGCGCTTCCCATTTATCAAGCCATGACTGCTGATCTGGCTTATTTAGCTTTAGCAACTGATTTTATAAATACTCACAGTACTGCCTTAGTCAATAGTGTGTATTGGATTGACCCTGTCAACGGAAGCACTCAATATCAACAACAAGTTGGCGCTAATGCAGTCAATTTGAGTTTATTAGCTATCAATCAATTATCAACACTTCGTTTAGGCGCTGGTGCGATACCTGAACCAGAAGCAATTCTGATGATAGCTTTTGGTATCATTGGTTTTGGTGCATCTAGATTTAAATACTTATTTTTTCGTCAAATTAAAGTTTAAGTCATTAACGAATTGGGTTTTCTAATGAATAATGCTTGTATGTTTTATGAGTGTTGCAGAATTAATGATTTGCTATAATTTATACTGCTTTAGTAAAAAATAGAGTTATTTGAAATTAGCAATAATTATCAGAGTGTGCTTGCTGAGTAGTTGGGGAATTGGATTTGCAGGAAACAAATTTAAGTCGGGTAGCACCGGCTTTTTTGTGTCTTGATCTTACTGTTTATTGCGGTGATTTATTTTGAAGTGCGCCACAGATATTTCAGGTATAAAAAAAGGACTTGGATAAAATCCTAAGTCCTTATTTTTTATGGTGCCTCGGGCCGGAGTCGAACCGGCACGTCCTTACGAACGAGGGATTTTAAGTCCCTTGCGTCTACCAATTTCGCCACCGAGGCTTCGGTAACTTTGATAAGCTGGCTATTATATAGCAGAAAAAAAAATAAACTAGATTAAATTTAAATTATTTTAAATTTATTTCATAAGCATTGCTTTTATTGGCTAGATTCTTTAAAAAAACACGATGACTATTTTATTGGTTGTATAATCCCGCATCAGATAGCTTATCTTGACAGGGGATTTGTTTTTACCTATTCATTATGGGTTTTTATTTATGCAACTATTACGAGTTATGATATGGATTATTCTTTAGAAACCGCGTCCTTAGATACATTATCATGTGATTGTCTTATATTAGGTCTTTATCAAGATCAGCAACTTAGCGCATCGGCGAAGACACTTAACGAAAGTACTCAAGAGTTACTTAAAAAGATCATAGCGAGGGGGGACATCGCTGGAAAAAATGGTGAAACGGTTTTAATAAATGCCGTCCCCAGTAACACTATCGATAGAATTTTGTTAGTAGGTTTAGGTGAAAACCAGCCGTTAACTATTAAAAACTATCGTAAGGCTCTAGTTGCAGCGATAGCTAGTTTAAAAAAGACAACAATAAGTACCGTAGTTTGTACTATGGCAGATTGTGCCGTTATTGATGTTGATAGCGTTTGGAAAACTAGACAAATCATTGAGGTTTTCAGTGATAGCGTTTACCAATTTACGACCTGTAAATCTGATAAAGAAACTGACTTCAATATCAAACATTTGGTCATTACTAATTCTGATAATGAATTAGCACTTGCAAAGACTGGCTTGCAACAAGGCAAGGCGATTGCAGAGGGTATAAACCTGACTAAACATTTAGCAGATTTGCCGGGTAATATATGTACGCCTAGTTTTCTAGCTGATCAGGCTTTAGGCTTAGCTAAAACTTATACTAAATTAGATGTCAGTATTCTTGAAGAAGCGGATATGGAAAAGTTAGGTATGGGTGCTTTTTTGTCGGTATCTCGTGGTAGTCGTCAACCGGCTAAATTAATAACTCTAAATTATCAAGGCGGGGAAGCAAACAGCAAGCCTATCGTATTAATTGGCAAAGGTCTTACATTTGATGCGGGTGGTATTTCATTGAAACAAGCTCCAGGTATGGACGAAATGAAATATGACATGTGTGGCGGGGCAAGTGTTTTAGGTACGTTGCTTGCTGCAGCGCAAATGCAACTACCTTTGAATATTATTGGCTTAGTTCCTTCATCAGAAAATATGCCTGATGGCGATGCTAATAAGCCAGGTGATATAGTCACTAGTATGGCTGGAAAAACGATTGAAGTATTAAATACCGATGCAGAAGGTCGATTGCTACTTTGTGACACTTTAACGTACGCAGAACGCTTTAATCCAGATGTTGTTATCGATTTAGCCACCTTAACAGGGGCGTGTTTGGTTGCACTCGGCCGTGTTCCTAGTGGTTTGTTAGGTAATAATGATGATTTGTGCGACAGCTTAATCGCTGCCAGTATTACCGCAAATGACAGTTTATGGCGTTTACCATTATGGGAAGAATATCAAGAGCAACTTAAATCCAATTTTGCTGATTTAGCTAATATAGGCGGTAAGGATGCGGGTACGATTACCGCAGCTTGTTTTTTATCTCATTTTGCTGAAAATTTTAACTGGGCTCATCTTGATATTGCCGGCACTGCATGGCGTACAGGGAATAACAAAGGCGCAACAGGTCGCCCAGTCCCATTATTAATCCAATATTTACTGAACAAGGCCTATGGCTGAAGTTAGCTTTTATATATTGTCATCCGCATTAATACAGGATAAATATCTGTTTGCCTGTAAGCTTATTGAGAAAGCTTATCGCAACGGTCAATTCTGTTATATACTCACTGACAATAACGAACAAAGCCAGCTGTTAGATGACCTGCTCTGGACTTTCAGGGCAGGTAGTTTTATTCCCCATGAAATATATAATGGACTAACGCCGAATTCTGATAATGTTGTTCTGATTGGGACTGTTAAAGCACCTGAACAGTCCCAATCGCTCTTGTTCAATTTATCGTCAAAATATCCTGAAGACATATTAAAAACTAAACGCATACTTGAAATACTAGACAATTGTGAAGTCACTAAGGCTGCAGGTAGAAATCGTTATCGTCAATATCAGCAAGCGGGCTTAAGCGTTACAACCCATAACATCTCTTGATAAGACCAAGAGATTACTAATCTTGCTTGTTTGGGTTTTGCGTAGACTTAATTGAGTGCGGCAGATGATGGCTGATAGATAAAGATTTTTGAATACTTTAAATTCACTGCGCTATAAGAGTTATACAAAGCAATTATTTTATACAATAATTTTTCAATTGAGCCATGCTTATATGACTTCCGTAATTATATGCGGGAATTACTTAAGTAGTAAACTAGGGCATTAATCATGTTTTTTGACAAACTACAGGACATATTTGCAAGCTATCGTCGATTGCTTGTGGTGGTCATTGTGCTAATTTTTATACAAATTTTTGAAATAATACTGCTACATTTTAAATATGATCTTTTTAGTGGAGGCTTTTTACAACCTTTTTCGTATCAAACTATTGAGCAGCGTCTGAGCTTTTTTATCATATCAATCTGGTACGACTTAACTTTAATCAGCTTATTGGCAAGTCTTTGGTTTCTGGGCGCAGACAAGCTCAATAAATATGGACAGAAAATTTATTATAGCTTCAGTGTTATCGTTGTTTTTATTGCAGCACTTTGGCTGTTAGTCAAATTCAAATTATTATCTTATTTTAATGATACGATCAATCTACAGATCATTAAAAATTTAGCAGGTGGGAGTCTAAGAGAGGCGTTGCTTTATATCAGTAATGAAATTGCTTTGTTTGTTGGTCTGCTGAGTATTGCAATTGTTATTGTGTTATTTTTTATAAAATTCCTATCAAAAAGGTCTTTTATTCAACGTGTGTCTACAAATAATGTCGCTCATAAGACCTATAAAAAATTACTTATAGTCACGTTATTAGCAACACCTTTATTCACTAGCTACATTTCTCATGATGCCTTTTTAAGATATGGTTTAGAGAAGAAAATGTCCTTTCGGCTTATTAGTTTGAGTTTAGATCGTCTCTCTGATCTTGATTTTGACGGCTTTGGCAGTTTCGCTTACCCACAAGATAAAGCTATATTAGATGCGAGTATTTATCCTGGTGCTGTTGATATTCCAGGTAACGGTATAGATGAAGATGGCTTTTTGGGTGATGCTATTGATCAACCTTTGGAGCGAGATACGCTTGCTGAGATAAAGCCAGTAGGTGGTAAACATATAGTTCTTATAGTCTTAGAAAGTGCTAGGGCTGAATTACTCCAGCAAAAAATAAACCAGCAACAAGTTGCGCCAGTGATGAATGGTATTGCGAAGAATGGCATTGCCATTAATTACGCCTATAGCCATGCTGGTTATACCGTCCCTTCTATTAAAGCCATATTTAACAGAAGTTTAGTCGAGGATAATCCTAAAATAACCTTAATTCAATTTTTGCAAGCTGCAGGCTATCAACTGTCGATAATCTCTGGACAAGATGAATCTTTCGGTAAAGTATCTACAGATACTGGAATGAAACAAGCTGGTATTTCTTATTTTGATGCGAGAACTGCTATTGAAGATCGAGTATTTTCCAGTAAAGAATCAGGTAGCTTAAGGCTGAGTGAAACACGAATCGTTGAACAATTTGACACGCGAATCAATCAAGTTGATTTAACGAAGCCACAGTTTTTTTACATCAATATACAAGCAGGCCATTTCCCTTATGCTTATCCTGCTATGCCTAAACGCTTAGTATCAGAGCTTATCCCTAGGTCAGATATTAACGCAAAAAATAAAGACCGACTCAGTGCCGTCTATTGGAATGCTATGGCTAATGCGGATTGGGCTGTTGGCAAGATACTTGAGCCTTTAATAAAGCGTCAATTACTTAATAAAGTTACTTTAGTTATAGTCGGTGATCATGGTGAGTCGTTGTTTGACGATGGTTTTTTAGGTCATGGACATGCAATTGATGATATACAAACAAAAATCCCTCTTATCTTCAACGATCCTACTATTGTCGTTAATGAACCCATAGGGCAAACTGATGTGGCAGAGCTAGCCATACGTTCAGCATTGGCTTTGAAAAACCAATGGAGCAATGACAAAAAAACTGTATTTCAATGGGTGGGCAGTATCACTCAACCTACCTTGATTGCTCAGGTCCTAAATAATGGAGTTAGAACTTTGTTTGATTTTCGAACGGAACAAGTTTTCTTTAGTGATTTAAAAGTATGGAAACCTTATCAAGAAGCCATACAAGCTTCACCGTATAAAGAGCGGTTGACCGATTTGATAAGAGCTTGGGAAGCCTTGCATTGGCAGCAATATAAGGCTGGGTAAGTGCTTATGATCATACTTTAAACCAGTTACATAAGCGATTACCATTTAAAGCTTCGACTCATAATTTACAAGCAGATGTAGGCTGGAATAAGGCTTTGCAAGCTTAAGAGACTCTGAGCGTATATTTCGTAATCTTCAAAAACGATATTGTTTGCCCCGAGTACGACTTTACCCAAATTCTTAGCTAATATTAAGTTAAGCCCTTCTAGGGGGGACAGATTCGTCCTGTATCATGGAATATCGCATTACTGGGCAAATCTGTCGCCACTAGAGGTGAAACGCTTTTTTCCTATGCTTGACTGTGGGCAGTGATGGGTGAGGTGTTAATAAAAGCAGTATTGCGTAGTGCGATAGTTTTAATCGTAAAGGTTTTTACGTCATCGTCAATCTCACTATCAGCTTTTAAAGCTAACTACAAAAACTTTTGCAACGATTAATGCAGCAAAACTAAAATATATTGGTAGTAACGCTTATAATAGGCATTTTTTTAAGTCTAATGGCAGTTAATCAATGACAGATTTTATTCCCGGTCAACGTTGGATTAGTAACACCGAGTCAGAACTTGGTTTAGGTCTTATTCTCGAAGTCAGTTTTAAACGTATCACGGTTTTATTTTTAGCAAGTGATGAACGACGTATTTATGCTAGCGATAACGCACCATTAACCCGCGTAAAGTTCGCCGTGGGCGACATCATTGAATCGATAGATGAAGATAAGCTCACGGTGATGCGTTTAATTGAAACCGATGGCTTAATTACTTATGTAGGTAAAAACAAAGAAGGCCAAGAGCTACACCTAGAGGAAATAGAACTCAATCATCATATTCAATTTAATAAGCCCCAAGATCGTTTATTCACAGGACAGCTTGATCCTAGCTCTTGGTTTTTATTGCGCTATGAAACTAGGCAACGCTTACAACAACTTCAACAATCACCTGTTAAAGGCTTGTTAGGGGGGAGGGTGTCATTGATACCTCATCAACTCTATATTGCGCACGAAGCGGCCAGTCGATCCGCGCCGCGTATTATGTTGGCCGATGAAGTAGGTTTAGGTAAAACTATAGAAGCCGGTTTAATTCTTCATCATAGGCTGATTAATGGCCTGACTAAGCGCGTCTTGATTATCGTACCTGAAAGTCTTTTGCATCAGTGGTTAGTTGAGATGCTAAGACGCTTTAATCTGCATTTTAGTGTCTTTGATGAAGAGCGTTGCCTTGAAGAGCTTAATGATGACGGTCTGCAAGATGATGAGCTTTCAGCTGATGATAACAATCCCTTTTCTAGCGAACAATTAGTGCTGTGTAGCCAACAGTTTTTTTCTAATTATCCGCGTAGACAGCAACAAGCCTTGCAGGCGGGTTGGGATATGGTTATTGTTGATGAGGCTCATCATTTAAAGTGGAGTGAACAAAACGCTAGCCCTGAATACCAGTTTGTTGAGCAACTCGGCTTACGTACACCTAGTCTTATTTTACTGACGGCTACGCCAGAACAACTCGGTAAAGAAAGTCATTTTGCGCGTTTAAGATTGCTAGATCCTGATCGATTCTATAGTTTTTCTGCTTTTCTTGAAGAAGAGCGTTTGTTTGAACCTGTTGCCGACGCTGCT
>CAIZMK010000140.1 GCA_903934035.1 uncultured Methylococcaceae bacterium | reverse complement strand
TGAAAGTATTATGACTTTAGCTTCCCCCTTTGTAAAAGGGGGATCGAGGGGGATTTTATTAAGTCATAGATTATTGATATTTAATAATAATTTTTTAATAGATCACCCCCCCCTAACCCCTCTTTGCTAAAGAGGGGAATAAAAAGAATACTTTCACAGTCTCACTACAATGTTTACATACTAACGAGCCTACCTAAGGAACTCTAATAAAAGTTGTAAATAGCTATGCCAAAAACAGAAAATCAGATGCATCGATAGCAATAAAATACTAATGTATAACGACGAACGTTATACAAATAGGCAAGAATAGCGATACGAAAGTGTTGCATTAGATGATGACTTTAAATAAACCCCAATATTAATAATAATTTAAATGACAATCTCGATACTAATAGCCACAGATAATAGTGAACAAGCTCAGCTTATAGTCGCTCAACTTGCCAAAGACTATAGCGATATAGTTATCTCTATTAAATCCCAATCGCTAATTAACGATTTTGACAAACATCAACCTGATGTTTTAATTCTCGCCTTTGCTAATTTGGTTAAAGCACAAGAGTATTACGAAGCTTTATATGAAAGCAGCAATCATATTACCAACTGCACCCATAGAACCGTGCTTTTGTGCCAGCAAGATGAAATAGAACAAGCTCATGAGCTGTTTAGGCAAGAGGTTTATGACGAATATATTCCCTTTATGCCAACCCCATATGATAGCCATCAGTTGCCTAGGGCAATCCATCGGGCATCATTAAGTCTTAAAGCGGGCGCCATTAACGACACCAACTCTGAATTGATTAAACGGGTCCGTAGACTTTCCAATCTGGAAGCAAAGTTTGAATCTGCACTAAAACTTGCCCACCAGCAATTAGATATCGTCAATCAAGCCTCAGATCAAATAAAAATAGATCAATTAAACGTCTTAACTAATTTTCTTCAGAGTCTTAACGAGCTGACTAACAATAGTTCAGAGCAAAGCTTACAAGCACTGATAAATGAATTAGAAGAAAACTTAATTAATCAGAAACTTAACACACTCACCCTACCCTTATTAAAAATAAAAAATTGGTTTAATGATTTGCGACCCTTAATTAACATATTGGTTAACGAGGTTACTTTATTAAAAGTTGTCGCACAAAAAACACCGCCCACAGTATTGATTGTAGATGACGACAAGTTTGCACAAATGATGCTTAACGATATAGTCGCCACAGAAAATTATTCTGTACTGTTTGCAGATAGCGGTATAGATGCACTCAAACTATTGCGTAAGCACAAACCCGACATTATTTTAATGGATATGAATATGCCAGCATTAGGCGGCATAGAAACCATTAGTCGCATTAAAAATTCACCGAGGTTTTCGTCTATACCCATCATAATGATAACGGGCAGTAATGCGAAAAAAGATGTCATCGAAAGCTTGAAAGCTGGGGCAGCAGATTTTATTGTTAAGCCAGTAAGTCATGGGATTTTGCTTGATAAAATCGAACTATTACTTCATTAAACAACCATTAAATAGATTACTTAGCCCTAAAATGACATTATCAAGCTATTTAATTCGCACACTTTAACCTTTACCGGCAATAAAAATGACTAACATTGACATTAATTTAAATCTTTATTTAACTGCGTTTGAAAAAATGGCTGATGCAGTATTGCTCTTAAATGCAAAAGATGAACGATTCATAAACTGCAATGAGGCTGCACTTAAGCTATTTGCTTATCCTAATAAAACTGCTTTTCTTAATCAAAAACCTGCTGATATTTCACCAACACATCAAACAGATGGCATAAGCTCTAGTCAAAAAACTACAGAAAGCTACGCATTAGCCAAACAAACCGGTTTTCATCGTTTTGATTGGCAATATTTAAAACATGATGGCTCAACATTTTTAGCTGAAGTTACTCTAACGCCCATTATTGTAGAGGAAGAAGAAATATTCCATATAACGCTACGAGAACTTAGCGAACATATTCTTCGTGAGCTAACTGAGCGCATACAAATACCAGAAAGTATCATTAAGAACATAATGGCATATCTTGAGTCAGAGAAAACTAATGTCGCTTCTATGTCTATAGATGAAAAAATCAAAGAACTCAATCAACACACTGGTCCAACGGAGCTTAAAGGGTTAAATATTTTAATCGTAGAAGATGATGCCTTTATGCAAGAAGTCATCACAGAATTGCTAGAGCGCTTCGGAGCGACTTTTATCGTTGCGAATAATGGTGCAGAAGCCTTAGAGGCCTTAGAGGCCTTAGAAAAAGATCAGTTTGATGCTGTATTAATGGATTTACACATGCCACTTATGGATGGATTTGTCGCTACATTGCAAATCCGTAAAATTGAAAAGTTTGCCAATTTACCCATTATAGCGGTCACCGCAAGCGTTAGCGAAGAAGCTAAGCAACGCTGCTTGAGAACAGGCATGAATGACTTTATCAGCAAACCCATAAATGTCAGCGAACTCCTTTCTAAAATCACAAGTTGGACTAAAGTATCTGAATAAGCTAAGTGCCGGTGCCGGAATAAGTCCAGCCAAGCGTAGCGCAGGGTGGCGTTTCCGGCTACACGTGTTTGCCAGTGCCGGAAACGCTTTCCTTGCTTAC
>CAIZMK010000139.1 GCA_903934035.1 uncultured Methylococcaceae bacterium | reverse complement strand
ATTATCATCCTTGATTTTGGGGGCTATTATACATAAATGAGTCGCAGCAAGTAGCCTGGATGAAACACAGTGTCATCGAAGAAGTCGGTGTACAGTAAATCCTCGATTCCGCGTTGCTGCATCGAGGCTAAGGACTACAATTTATGGACTTTCCGAGCAAAAGCACCTATTTCCCAGTGAAAGCAAACGTTTCCAAGCGAAAACACACGAATCCCAGTCAAAGCACTTGTTTCTCAGAGCTATAAGATGCGCTTCACTATCGTTCAGCGCCTCCTATTACATTGACTTACTTATTGCGCTTTCTTTAAATTGATTACCCGATCAAACTACCACTATTTAACTCGCGCTATGCGTCAAGACGATCTTACCTATCGTATGCCCTGCTTCAATTAATTGATGCGCCTCAATGGCTGATTCCAAAGGCAATACTTTACTCACATGTAGCTTTAAGTGGCCTTGATCTATCCATTGGGCACATTGCTTTAAAATAGCTACATGTTGATCTCTAGCACTAGCCAAATCTCTGAGCATCGGCGTTAACATCAGCTCAAAACCAATTAATAAATTACGTAACCTTGCCTCGCTTAAATCTTGCTGACCGGGATCTAGCAAAGTGATTAAGCGACCAAAATGTGCTGTAGCTGCAATGCAGGTTTTAAAAACCTCTGCACCTACAGTATCGAAAACCACATCAGCACCTTGACCTTGTGTCAGCTCATTGACGGTAGCGACAAAATCCGTGTCTTTATAATTGATGACTTCATCCGCGCCCAAGCCTCTTACAAAATCGGCTTTTTGCTCAGAACTGACCGTGGCAATGACTCTAGCACCTTTTAACTTGGCTAATTGTATGGCGACATGCCCTACCCCACCAGCACCGGCATGTATTAAAACAGTTTGCCCTGCTTGCAAGCCACCACGATCAAACAAAGCACCCCAAGCCGTAATTAATACCAAGGGCCCGGCAGCGGCTTCTACAAAAGAATATGATTGAGGGCTTAAACTAAGCCAGCGCTGTTCGATAACGGCATACTCGGCATAGTTACCTGGCTCGCGCCCTAAGCCACCATGACAATACCAAACTTTATCACCGACCTTAAATTGCTGAACATCAGCGCCTATTTCTACAACCACACCCGCGCCATCGCAGCCTAATATGGCTGGCAAAGCTTCATTAAATAAAAGCCCATGTCGTCTTACTTTAGTATCGACAGGATTAACTCCTGCAGCATGGATTTTGATTTTAAGCTCGGTAGCACGGGTTATTTCAGGTTCGGGTAAGTTTTGAAGCTTTAAAACCTCAGCATCACCTACCGCCGTCATTACTATTGCTTTCATTATTTAATGTCTCCTGATTGGGCAAGCTTCAATGAGCTAGCCATTGTTTATGGTAATCCTGCGACGGAAGTTACAAGAACTTTAGGGGCATATTTAATAGGGCGTATGCAATACGCCCCTACGGGTCATCACCTCAATCAGCTAGCCATTGTCTACGGTAATCTTGATAACTATCTTGCTTAATATGCTTTAAATTTTTATCTTGATGCAGATAAATATCTGGAAACGGATAGCCATTAAAACGATTGGCTTTAATCAAACTATAAGCACCTAGTTCTTTGAAAACTAACTTATCCCCTATTTTTAAAGGTTGATCGAATTGATATTCACCGAACACATCACCTGCTAAACAGGTACAGCCCGACAATAGTGCGCTATATCGCCCTTTGTCATTATGCTCATGCAAAAGCGGTTGACGCTGATATTCAAAAACTTCAGGGTTATGATTGATTGAAGTATCTAAGATGGCAATAGTTTTACCATCACTGACAAAGCTATCGATAACGGTCGTTACTAAATGCCCTGCATGACCGACTACGCCTTTACCGGGCTCAATATAAACCTCAAGCTGATAATCAGCTCTGAGTTGATTGATAGCTGCAACTAAAGGACTATGATCTTTAATTTGCTCGAACAAATAACCACCACCTAGATTTAACCACTCAAGCTTGGCGAGATCTTTAGCAAAATACTGTCTCAGCTTTTCTATGGTTTTCAGCAGTGGCGTGTATTCGGTGGCAGAAAAAACGTTATGGATATGTAAACCTTTAATGCCTTCGAAATCGGCTGATTGCCATAACTCATCAATAGAAACACCTAGCTTTGAATGGATTCGACAAGGATCAAAACGCACATCATTAAGAAAAGACTGCTTAGGATTAACTCTTAAGCCTAAAGATAATTCAGCGGCGCCTTGTTCTGCAAAACGTTGATATTGGCTTAAAGAATTGAAACTAATATGCGTGGTGTAACGCACAATATCTTGCCATTCATCAGGCCTAAGTCCTGGAGTCGTTAAATGAATACTGCCTGAATCTGATAAATATTCATAAGCCAATTGCGCTTCAAATAAAGAACTGACCGAATAGCCATCGACATAAGGTTTTGCTAATTCAAGAACGCTAGCAAGAGGCAAGGCTTTGAGTGCATATAAAACCTTAACGCCACATTGCTCACGCAAAGACGCTAAGCCTGATAAAACATCAATTATCGCATTAGCATCCAATACAAAGGCTGGGGATGATTTAACACTGTCTTTTATTATTTGAAAATCCATAGTGCTGTTATTTAATCAAAGAGAGCTAAGTCACAAACATAAAGTTACGTAGGTCGGGTTAGCGTAGCGTAACCCGACATTTCGTAGGTAATTTTGTCGGGTTACGCTATCGCTAACCCGACCTACATAATTTCATAATTGAGGTTCTTTGCACATGACTAAACTTCCGCAAACAAAGCCGCCAAAGCCTTAAGCTTAGTCACATCAGGTCGATCTTGATAAACTCCACTCATGGCCTGTTCAGGACTCATGCCTCGGACAAATAAATAACGCACACCGCCGAAATGGCTTTCATAGTCGTAATCAGGCAAGCGCTGTTGTAAGTAGCGATGTAAAACCACGGTATACAACCAATATTGCAAGCCATAATTATGCGTGTACATGGCCTGTGTTAAATTTGCAGACTGATAATCCGGCAAACTGGTGGTTTTGTAATCCAATAAATAATAGCGCCCTTGATGCTCACAAATAAGATCGATAAAGCCGGTTAAATAACCACACATGACTTTACTATCTAAACTTTGATAAACCGCAGTATCTTTTAATATCACATTAATTTGGCTGGCATCCATCGTTTGCATAGACAAATAAAAAGGCATTTCCTTTAAGCACTTATTCACATCCAAGTTCATCAAACAAAAGGAGCTGTCTTGCTCAGATAAAGGGGTAGTAACTACTGCTTGCAATAAGGTTGCTAATTGCTCGGGTTGTTCCAACGTTAAACCATAGCGTTGACAGGCTTTATCCTGTGCTACAGAAATATCTTTAAGCTCTGCCAGGTCACTAAAACTACAATTTTCTAATAAGTCATGAACCACATTACCCGTTACCGTGCCTCTAGGTAAAGAGTACGCAGCATTAGTTATGCTCGCTTCAGATTCTGCAGTAACTAGCTGAGGCTCTCTAGCCTTGTCTTCTGGCCACTCTGGCGCATCATAATGACTTAAGGCTGATAACGCCGTATAACTGCTCATTTGCCAGCGGGTATATAACGATCGCTTAGCGACTCTTGCTGCAAGCTCCATTGCCCCCCCCTTTTCAGGCTGCCAAACTCTAAATGACAGCTCAGTTGTAGCTAGACACTGATAAGCAAAGCTTGAAGGATACCCGTCAACAAAACCCTGTAATATCGCCTGCTGGCCATCGAAATCTTGCTCTGCCATATCGAGTAACCACGCCATAGAAGAATCATTGGCACGATTTTCAGAACGCTGATCTGCCCAAACCAAATAGCAACGATACTTAGCTCGCGTAACAGCGACATAAAACATGCGGCAATCTTCAGCTAATTCTTCTTCTAAAGCCAGTTCTCGATGTTGTTCAAATTCATCTGACCCCAAATCAACGATCATCTGCCCATCAACATGACACTGAATTAAGCTACTCTCAGATTTTAAACGATCATTACGCTGCCATAAACAGGGACAAAATACCACAGCATACTCCAAGCCCTTAGAGCGATGCATAGTAACAATTTTGACTGCATCTTCATCACTCTCTAAGCGTAATTGCTGAGCTTCTGAACTACTGGCTTGCGTCATAGCCATTTGCAACCAGTCTAAGGTTTTATTGATTCCTAAGTGTTCATCAACAGCCGCCTGTTGTAATAATTCAATCAATTGATGGATATTAGTCAAACGCCTTTCAGCCACCGACCCGTTAGCAAGCTTAGGCCTAATCGCTTCTTGTGCTAGCAACTGTTGCATCATCGCCATGAGTCCTGCTTTCTGCCAAAGCTGATAATAGCCTGCAAAACGTGATAGCCAAGCATCTAAGGCTAGCTCATCATTAATGATTTGATATAACGCGGCTCCATTAAGTCCAAACCAATTTAAGGTCAAGGCTTGCTTGAGTAGACCACTATCACCAGGACACGCTACCGCCTGTAAAACCGTATATAAATCGCAAGCTTCTTGGGCTTTAAAAACTGACTCGGTATTATTTAATACCGCAGGCACGCCTACTGCACGCAAAGCCGCTTGATATTCTCTAGCCTGAGCATTACTTCTGACTAAAATAGCGATATCTTTAGCTAATAACGGCCTATTAGCAGGTTGCAAGCGATAGTCATCGGCTAATAAAGCCACCACTTCATTAATGACAGAGGCACTAATCTGCTCTGCCGCCTTACCTGCCGTCCAAAATCCTGATTTAGCATCACTTTGCCCTAACTGCCAAAGCATCATCGGCGCAAGCGTCTGAGCATTAAGTTGTAATTCACCGTCTTCGGGTAATTTAGCGGCCTGAACTTCATTAAAACTTAAATCAGCTAGTATAAAAGCTCGATCTCGTTTAAATAATTGATTAACCGCCGTCACTAATTGTGGATGTGAGCGCCAATTTTGACCCAAGGTATATCTATGCTCTGCCTGCTGTTGAGCAGATAGATACGAATAAATATCGGCACCCCGAAATTTATAGATAGCCTGCTTAGGATCGCCAATGAGATATAAATAATGACTAGAAACAGCAAATATTGATGAAAATATAGACCACTGACTATTATCGGTGTCTTGAAACTCGTCAATCAAAGCCACGGCAAAGCGCTGACGTAATTCAACAATTAACTCACCTGCATGGGCTTTGTCATGGTCTAAAGCTTCTGCTAAGCGACTAATTAAATTATCAAAAGACATGACATTCAATTGTTGCAAGCGTTTATCTAACTCGACACGTAGGGTTTCCAACAACATCCTACGTAATACTAAAGTCAGTTGTGATATTGCTTTGCACAACGCATCAAACGCAGCCGTATCTAGCGCTAATGTCACCAAATAATCGGCTTTACGTTGCTCACTGCTCTGGGCTTTATTGGCTCTAAATTTGTTACCATTTAAAGCCTCTGTGATGCCTAACTCAGTGAATAAGACTAAAGCCTCGTTACTTGGGATTTGTAGGCTGCTTTTATTTAACCAAGCACTTAAGGCAGCAAAGTTGGATTCGAAGCTGTCGCTATAAGCTGCCTTAAAAGTCTGCTCCTGAAAAGCGGCTCGTAAGGCATTAGCGTTTGCCTCTAGCTGATCTTTAGCCTCATTTGCCGTGACTTGCAAAGCATTTAAAACGTTATCTAGGCTATCGACCTCTGGATAAACCTTATGCTGATCGGCAATAAAATTAACACTGCCTAGCAATTGTTTTGGAGTTTTGTAGATAGCCGTTAGTAAAGCCACTTCAGTCATTGAGCGGGTATAAATTTGCCGCCGCCAGAAATCATCAGCACAGGCTTGTTTAATCGCTGCTAAATCATCCGTCAACTCGGCATCAAATAACTGGCCACTTTCCAAAGCATGTTCACGTAACACTCGCTGACAAAAACCATGAATCGTAAAAATACCTGCACGATCTAAATCCAGTAAAGCATCATTTAAGCGTTTCTTGATAAGCTCTGGCTCTATATCTAACTTATCTAACCAAACTTTTACATCAGCATTATCCTGAGCCACGCGACCCTCAAGCGCTCTTTTGGCTTCGGCAAGTCTTGCCCGAACGCGATCTTTGAGTTCTTCGGTTGCGGCTTTGGTAAAGGTAACGACTAACAGTTGATCTATTTTTAAATCCTGCTCGACCACAAAACGCAACACCAACATCGCGATGGCATAAGTCTTACCCGTTCCGGCACTGGCCTCTATAAGATTAACCCCTTTAAGTAAAGGCGATTGCACAGGATTAAAATAATGTGTTTTTAACAAGGGAGTCTCTTTAAATCATAGATTAGCTAAATTATAACGGATCTATGTCAATAGTAGCTATGCAGGGTGTGCAAACAACTTTATAGTTTGCCCACCCTTTGTCGATTGAGCGATGGGCAGAAAAACCTTGCCCACCCTAGCTTTTTGAAGAATAAGACCATGCTAACGCATTGCGTGGTGGCGTTTCTGGTGATTCGATCGATGTGCTTGCCGGGAACGCTTTTCTCGCTTACGCTCAAAAAGCCTTATTCCGGCCTACTGGGCTACAGTTTTTTTGGAATCAAAACTCATGAGTTTTGATTGTTTAAACACGTGTGACTGCCAAAACGCTCTACTCGCTTACGCTAGCATAGTCTTATTCGTACTTACATCTAAATATCAAGCGCTTTGCATAAAAAAATAGCATAAACCATGAAGAAGATGATATATTTTAGCCACTCTTTTATATAACTAGACAAAAAATTATTAAATACTTAATTATCAAAGAATAGCGACAAATATATTTAACGACTTAGCTCAACTTTATAGCGCCACACTTAAACTATTATTCGCTTAAATCCAGTCATTATGACGGCTCGACAACAATCTCTCTTCACTTAACTAGGCAAATCCATGTACCCTATAAATAAACCTTTCAAAATACAACTGACTGCTATCGCTATAGGGCTACTCAGCTCTAGCTCACTGGTAATCGCTTCAACTTACAATCCTATGGAGCACCCGCAAAATAATTTCAGCACTCTTGAGCAACTGAACTCTAACGTTGACGAGCAAGGCAAAAGCCAATCAATATTAGAATCCTTGCAGCAATCCGAAATAACCAGCAAAAGAGCTCATTATTTAGAAATACTTGATCTACTGAAACAAAATAAACTTGATGAAGCGGGCAACAAAATAGCCGACTTTCTAAAGAAGCATCCTGATGAAGCTGATTACTATAATTTACAAGCTTTGCTGGAAACTTTAAAAAAAGACCTGATTGCCGCCCAACAAAATTATGACAAAGCCCTAAGACTAGAACCCCAAAATACTCTAGCCCTGCTAGGTTCTGCAAAACTGGCTTTAGATCAAGAACAATTAGCAAAGGCGCAGGATTTTGCTAATAAAGCCATTGCTATCAATACCAAGACCATCAATGCTTACTTGATGTTAGCAGATATCGCGTATAAGCAAAAAAACAGCACAGAAGCAGAAAAACAATTACTGATTGCCAAGGACAAAGCCAGCGATGATATTAAAATTGAAATAGAGGTCATCAAAGGCCTAGGAAAATTCTATGGCCTACAAAAACAACCCGAAAAAACCCTAGCTCTATGTGAAGATTTAGTTAAACGCTATCCGACTAACAATTTGGCACTAGAGATGCTCGTCCAAGCGCAACTTTTTAATCATCAAAAAGCTTTAGCAGAACAAAGCCTGGAAAAAATAATTGCCCTTGATAAACAAGACATCGGTAGTCGGTTATTATTGGCTAGATTACTCAGTGAATATCCTGATAAAGATAAACAAACTCTAAGCTTATTAGATGAAGCCGCAAAAATAGCCCCTGACAAACCTGAAGCTAACGTCTTTAAAACAGCTTATTTAATTAAACACCAGCAATACCCTGAAGCCTTGGTCTTAGCACACAAAATAGATCAACAGTTTCCAAATTTAGTGTTAGGTAAACTGTTAACAGGCGATACTTATCTAGCACAAAAACAATACGAAAAAGCCATAGAGCAATATCAACTCGCCTATAAATCAGAGGCGAATGACAAAATTTTATTGACCATTAGCGATATACTTATTATTCAAAAGAAGCCAGCCGATGCTATCAAACTACTCAATAATGCCTTAGAGAAGACTCCGAAAGATTTAGCTATTCATTTTAAACTAGCCACTATCTATCAACAGCAAAATGATTCTAAACTTGCTGAAGCTCATTATGACGCCATGCTGAACGAGCAAAGCGACAATGTGATCGCTTTAAACAATTTAGCTATACTTTATGCACAAAAAGACGATTCCAAAGCGCTAGACTTAGCGAAAAGGGCTTACGATAAGGCACCCGAATCCGCAGCCATTTTAGATACTTATGGCCATATACTAATTAAACAAAACCAAGCCAGTGAAGGTCTTAAGCTGCTCGAAAAAGCCGCAAGCTTAGCGCCCAAGCAAAATGACATACAACTCCACTTAGCTGAGGCCTATGCCAGCAATAACAACAAGGATAAGGCAATTTCTATACTGGAACCTTTAGTCAACTCTGAGCTAGAGTTCTCAGAAAAGAAAACAGCTCTTGTCTTATTGGAAACATTAACTAGCCATTAATTTTCAGCATGTTACGCTAAAGTCAGGCGGCGCTTCTTTGCTAAGCTGACTCAACACTCTGCGAAAAAGCTCCTCTTTTATGGCGTAGATCATGGCTTTGATGTTACGGATCAGATTGACTATGAAGTAGGGTCAACCTTCTTTGGTTCAAAGCAGATCTGCTTTACTTGATAGTAGACCTTCTTTAACTCATAGTAGGTCTTCTTTAGATAAATGCAGATCTTCTTTTCTTTATAGCAAACCTTCTTTAACTCATAGTAAGTCTGCTTTAGATAAATGCAGATCTTCTTTTCTTTATAGCAAACCTTCTTTAACTCTTAGTAAGTCTGCTTTAAATGAATGCAGGTCTTCTTTTCTT
>CAIZMK010000138.1 GCA_903934035.1 uncultured Methylococcaceae bacterium | reverse complement strand
ATAGGTAGGGCTCGAACCGCCGGAAACGCCACCACGCGCTGCGCTAGTCTGGTCTTATTCCGGCCTACAGAAGCTGCCCATCCTACACAACTAAACTACTTCAGGATAACGCGTGTATTTAAAGCCTAAGGCTTCTTCCCAATCCTTTAGTATAGCTAATGAAACTTTATGAGCTGCTTCTGCAACAGTCACACCGTCATTTAAGAGCTTATATTCTTCTTCAGTAATTATTTTTGCAGGGATTAAATCATTGTCTGCCCTATGAGCTTCGATAATTAAGCGATGACCTTGATGAATATAAATAAACTCTTTATAAATAAAAACATTTAGTTCCTGATGGTCATCGCCAATGACATCTAAAGCGAGGCTAGGCAATAACTTCTTTGGCGTAATCCATAAAGATGAAAAGCTTTGTTGCTTTAACCAAGCATTAAAGCAGTCGTTTATTTTTTTGGCAATGGCTAGGGGTGTTGCATAAGAGGTGTCTATGATTAAATCATAATTGCCATATTTTCTAAAATGGATGTTATAGAGTTGATTGAAGCGTTGGTCTTCGATTGTTTGGCGTTTAAGGTTGTTTTTTAATGTAATCTCTAAGCTTTCGTTCTTTTCATCATTGCGCGAGGCATTAAATACACGTTCAGCGCCCACGACGACATCTACTGCTAAAAATACTTTAAAGGCGGTGGGAATAAAGTGCCAGGCTAGCCTAGAATCCATAATCAAGCGATCTTGGGTTTTTCCGGTTTCTATAACATAAGCATCTATTTCATCATCAACACTGCGATCGGTTTGCGATATTTCATTGAGTTCTAAAGTGGTGAGGCCGCGTCGAGTTGCAATGGCGCGTTGTATGGTGCCGGTGCCTATGATGTCAAAACCGGTTAGTTGCTTAAGTTCTGTAGCAACCGAAGATTTACCACTGCCGATGTCACCTGACATCACAATTATATTTTTCATAGAGTTAACCTGTAAAACTGAATAGGGAGTAGTTATTTATTTGGGCTATTTTAGCATTGCTAGAGTGAAGAGTTTTTCTAATGCCTTATTCTGCAACCAAGGTTTCTATTCGATAGCTACCTGCGCCATCAACACCCAGAGTATTACTAAGCCAAGATAGAGTTTGTTGCATATCCGTAGACAAAGTCCAAGGTGGATTAATGACTATCATGCCGCTAGCCGTCATGCCGTGTTCTAGGCTATCTTCCTTAATGCTTAATTCAAATAATTGGATGTTTTGTATACCTGAGGTCTTGAGTGCTTTTTCTAGTTTTTGGTTGCGTTTGCGATCAATAACGGGATACCAAAGTGCATAAATGCCTGTGGCAAAGCGTTTGTGCATTTGTGTCAGACTATTAATAACAGATTCATAGTCGCTTTTTATTTCATACGAGGGGTCGATAAATACTAAGCCTCGATGTTGTTTAGGCGGTAATAAAGCTATGGCACTGCTTAAACCATCCGCATGATGGGCATGAATGCGCTTATCTTTATTTGTTGCTGTTTTTAAAAGCTCAATTTCAGTGCTATGCAGTTCAAATAACGCTAAATGATCTTTGTTGCGTAAAAATTGCTGAGTTATAAGGGGTGAGCCAGGATAGCGCAGTAATGAATCAGTGCTGTTGAATTTTTTGATGAGATTAACATAGGTGTTAAGGTCTTCAGGCAGTTTAGTGCGTTGCCATAGTTGTGTAATACCCGTTTCAAATTCTTTATTTTTTAAAGCATAATCTCCGTTAAGCACGTACTCGCCAGGTCCTGAGTGAGTATCGATACAAAAAAATGCCTTATCTTTCTTGCACAAGTGCTCTAGGATTTTTATCAAAACCAAATGCTTTAATACATCCGCAAAATTTCCTGCGTGAAAAGAGTGACGATAACTGAGCATTACAAGAAACCTAGATATTTTAAAGTGAGTGTAAACAAGAGAATTCTATCAATTTAACAAGAGATAAAGTGCTTGCTTAGGTCGGGTTAGGCTATCGCTAACCCGATACCTAATAATATTGTTCACACGGCCCCGTCTTAATTTGATAGTTGAAACACAGGGACTTATTTATTTTCCGATGAGCAATAGCCAGCCAGCTTCTGCTTCACAATGAGGTGATTTTGCAGCCACTTTAATGTTAATTCTAGCGGCTGTATCAACGAGTGAGGCCGGTAGTTTACCTTTGATGACATAGAATGGATCTTTAAATTCTGCGCTGACTTCAACGGGGATATTTTTCACAGTGACTGATATGTTTTCTGGTTTATCTATGTTGAATGCAACAAAAGAAAAAGAGGCTTCAGGTGAGACGTTTGCTAAATGAGCCGGTAGAAATTTTGCTAGTTGAGGTTTACCACAAGCACCAGCCGAGCCACCACTACTTTTGGGGCCACCACCATGACCGCTGTGATGTTCTGATGCTATTGCTAGATGAGTACTTAGGAAAGCAGTCGTAATTATTGTTATAAGTAATTGTTTAATATTCATTGAGTTATCCTCCTTTTTATTATGTGGCATGCTCGTTGATAGGATTTTGTTATTGATTATGTAGGCAACGAGTTGCAGGTATAGCTTGGAAGTTTAGGTTGATTAATGAGCCCAATAAAATCGAATGGTTAGTTTATTGGTGCTTAATTATAGTCATAACTCATCATTTGGGTATAAAAACATAGTGATATGAGTATTTGTAAGCCATAATTGATTTGAAGTTAGCTTTTCAGGGTTGACGTAATGCTTTAATTGTCATAAGGTTATCATCGTTTTTAAAGACTCTTAAGACGTCATTGACTATTTATCTTCTTAAATCAACCCCAAGGCCTAGGCAGTAATGCTTGTAGGTACATTCTCGAAATTTTGAATAAAAACACCATGAATCAACCTTTGAATAAATCTGTTGTTACTAATGCAATTGCTTTTGCGATTATTGTTTTGGGTTTTATTAGTCCCGTTTTATCAGGGCTTATTAAGTCTATTGGTTTTTTTGCGCTGTCAGGTGCGATTACTAATTGGCTAGCAATACATATGTTGTTTGAAAAAGTACCGTATTGTTATGGTTCAGGTGTAATACCTGAACGTTTTGAAGAGTTTAAGCACTCTATTAAGAAACTAATGATGGAGCAGTTTTTTACAGCCAATAATATTCAACAGTTTATTGAAACTGAAGAGCAACAAGGTAGTAAAGTTTTAAATTTAGAGCCTTTCTTAAATGCGGTTGATTATGACAAGATTTATGAAAGTTTAGTGTTTTCAATCATGAATTCTTCCTTTGGTGGCATGTTGATGATGATGGGTGGTGAAGAAGCGCTAGTGCCATTAAAAGAACCTTTTACCGAAAAGATGAAAGTCACTTTAGTGGATATGATTGAGTCTGATCGTTTTAAGTCGGCGCTTAAAGAAGGCTTAAATGCCAATAAAATTGGTTTAGATATTGTTGATAAAATTGAAACAGTCATCGATAAACGCTTGAGTGAGTTAACACCGCAGTTGGTTAAAGAAATGGTGCAAGCCATCATTCATGAGCATTTAGGCTGGTTAGTTGTTTGGGGTGGCGTTTTGGGTGGCATCATGGGGCTATTGTTTGCTGTCTTTTTATAATGGAAACAGTTGCTTTAGCCTTTGAAGAGTTGGGTGATCCGAATCACCCAGCCTTGCTTATCTTGCATGGCTTTTTTGCTTCTTCGCGAAATTGGCGGCAAGTAGCAGAAAAGCTGGCTGTTGATTATCATGTTTATGTCTTAGATATGAGAAATCATGGCAGTTCGCCACAGAACCCTCAGATGGATTATGCCAGCATGTCGGCAGATTTGTTGCGATTCATGGATGATAAAAGCTTGAATACGGCGAGTTTATTGGGGCATAGCATGGGCGGTAAAGTGGCAATGTGGTTTTCGCTGAATCATCCTGTGCGGGTCGATAAGTTGATAGTGGCTGACATTGCTCCTGTTACGTATAGTCATTGTTTTAATAAATTGATTGCCGCGTTAAAGGCCTTGCCGTTAGCTGAAATCAATAATCGGAAACAAGCCGAGTTATTGTTAGCTGAAGATATTCCAGAATTAAGTTATCGGCAATTCTTGTTACAAAACATTCTACTTAAAGAGGGTTGTTATCGTTGGCGGATTGATTTGGATATCTTTCAACAAAGTGCGCCCGCTATTATTGGCTTTCCTGATACTCAGTCAGTAAAGCCCTACTCAAAAGCCTGCTTGTTTCTGGCGGGTTCAGATTCTGATTTTGTAAAACAACAGGATGTCAAATCTGTGTTTCCAGATGCTATTTTGTCGGTGATAGATAAGGCTGGACATTGGCTACATGTACAGCAGCCTCAGACTTTTATCGAACAAGTGCAAGAGTTTTTAAGCTATTAGTCGTATTAATTTGTTGATGATATTAATGCTCTTATAAGTTCTTGCGGAGTTAGTTGACAATTCATGCTCATAGATTGATACCCCCATCCCAGCCTCCTTAATTGTCAGGCATAGGTATCTACACAAATAATTGTTAGCATTCCCACGCAAGAACGATAAGGTTGTGGTGAAGATCGTATGGGCGTATTGCATACACCCTTATAAAATAAGCCCTATAACATATAGACTTTCAATGTTGGGCGTATGCAATACGCTCCTACGGTGTTTTTTTATCATTTCCTCGCCGATAAGAAATTTGTGTAGATACCTTTGCATTCAAAGTTGGGGTGGAGTTTTAATAAAGGCAATCATTAATAAGTTTGCCTGACTGTTTGTTGACTAATTCATAATACTACCCCTGGTAAATAGTATGTTTAAGAAATTGTCTGTGATCTTGTTATTAATCGCTATTTCTAGTGGATCGCGGCTTTATGCGGACTCCCATTCAGCCGCGATAGCCAGCGCACATCCTTTAGCGACTGCTGCGGGCTTTGAAGTCTTAGCCAAAGGCGGTAATGTCTACGATGCAGCGGTAGCAGTGAGCGCTGCTTTGGCCGTGCTAGAACCTAATGGCTCTGGTTTAGGTGGTGGCGGTTATTGGTTATTGCATCGGCAAAAAGATGGTTTTGAAACTATGATAGATGGTCGTGAAAAAGCCCCATTAGCTGCTCATAAGGACATGTTTTTAGATAAAGATCGTCATGTCATAGCTAAATTATCAATCGATGGCGCATTGGCTGCGGCTATACCTGGTTTACCTGCTGCTTTAGTTCATATTGCTGAACATTATGGCCAATTACCTTTAGCGGAAACTTTAGCACCGGCCATTCGTTATGCAAAAACGGGCTTTGCCATTAGTGAGCGCTATTTGAAATTGTTAACAGCTAGAGCAGAAGTACTTAATACTTACCCAGATAGTGCGGCGATATTTTTAACAAAGGGTCAACCTCCAGAGCTATATTCGATATTAAGACAAGCTGATCTAGCGCAAACCTTAGAGCGCTTAGCAGAGTCTGGTAGAGATGGCTTTTATAGTGGTGTAACCGCAGATAAATTAGTCAGCAGTGTGCAACAAGCAGGAGGGATTTGGACTAAAGAAGATCTTGCTGCTTATCAAGTGATAGAAAGAGAGCCTATTAAAGGTGTTTTCCACGGTATAAAAATCACAAGTTCCTCGCCGTCTTCTTCAGGTGGTATCGTCTTGATAGAAGCTTTAAATATATTGTCAGGCTATGATTTGGAGGATAGTGATGAGCTGACTCGCAAGCATTTAATTACTGAGGCATTACGTCGAGCTTATCACGATCGATCCTTGTATTTAGGGGATGCTGACTTTATCAATATTCCTGTAAATCGTTTATTGAATGAAGACTATGCCGCAGGTTTACGAAGTAGTCTGCGTATCGATAAGGCTATGCCGAGTGAGTTATTGTCAGGTGAAATAAAGCCACAACCTGAAGGTGCTAACACCACGCATTTTTCAATTATTGATGAACAAGGAAATAGAGTGGCAGCGACACTCAGTGTCAATATGTCGTTTGGTTCTGCGTTTGTCGCAAAAGGCACGGGTGTGTTATTGAATGATGAGATGGATGATTTTGTTAGCCTGCCAGGTGCGATGAATGGTTATGGTTTGATCGGTGGTAGTGCTAATGCTATTCAACCCGGTAAACGTATGTTGTCGAGCATGACGCCAACCTTTCTTGAAGATGAAAATCGTGTCGCTGTATTAGGTACGCCAGGAGGCAGTCGTATTATTTCGATGGTGTTGCTTGGGCTTTTGGATTTTGCAAAAGGTAATGGACCTGAATCATGGGTGCAAGTGCCTCGCTTTCATCATCAGTTTATGCCGGATGTTATTGAATATGAGCAATCTGCCTTGTCTGATGCTGAAATAAATGGACTGGCTGCAATAGGGCATCAATTAAAGCCAGTACCCAATATTTATGGGGATATGCAAGCAGTCCAGCTAACTAAGGCAACGAAGGTATTGTCTGCGGCTAGTGATAAACGCGGCGAGGGTAGGGCGATTGTTGGACACTATTGAAGTCAGTGTTTGGCAGGCTAAAATTAGCTCAGACTCGCAACATGATCAACTCTACTGGCGTGTGCTTGATAAGCATGAATTAGCTCAGGCATCACGACTCAAACAGCCGTTGTTGAAGCATCGTTATGTGGAAATACATGGGCGCTTAAGAATCTTGCTAGGGCAGTGGCTTAATGAGTCGCCAGAGCAGATTGTTATCAGCAGGACTGAGCAAGGCAAGCCTTATTTAGAGCATTATCCCGAGCTAAGTTTTAATTTGTCGCATGCGGCAGATCATGTACTTTTTGCTATAGCTAATCAGGTTCAATTAGGCGTTGATATTGAAGTGATTAAGCAGCGAGTTAATATAGCCGGCTTAGTAAATAAGTGCTTTGCTAAAGAAGAGCAGGGTTATTGGAATCAATTGCCTGAGTCTCATCAAACACGGGCTTTTTATGATTTTTGGACCAAAAAGGAAGCTTTTGTAAAAGCCACAGGTCATGGAATATCTTTAGGACTTAATGCTTGTGTCATTAACCCTCGGCACCCCTCAACTTTTTTATCAGTACCAGAGGCTTGTGGCAGGGTAACAGATTGGCATAGTCTTTTGTTAGATTTTGATGTCGACCTATCTGCAGCGATAGTGGCAGATAGGTCTTTTACTTTAGTTAAGGCTACGGGTTTTTAAGCTATTTGATAGCTTAGTCATTAGGGCTAATAACTTGAGGCTAAAGGCAAAAGGCAAAGAGTTAAGTTTAGCTTTGTCGTAGCTTAATTTGCTAACCTCATAGGCTTAGTCTTTTGCCCTGAGCCTTTCGTCTGTGCTAAAACTATCCCTCTTTAAGTTCGTAGCCACTAGCCCCAGTTGTCATCATCTCCGCCATTACTGTCATCATCCCAAGATGACGAATCTTGTACACCAAAATCATTGCCGCCCATATCATAATTGTTGCTGTTGTCGTTACTTGGGGTGTTGTCTGGCGAGCTCCATGGTGAGTGCTCTGGTTGTTGATTTTGGGGAGCAGGATTGTTGTGATCACCGTCTATAAAGTGATGCATTAAGGCTTCGCCGGCGACCACGCCAGCTCCTAGTGCGGCCCCAGTGGCTAAATTACCCATCAAGCCAGAGCCCATGCCACCAGCAGTGGGTTGTCCCATGGCTGATCCCATACCTGCAGAGCCCATGCCTGGATTGCCAGCAGGTCCATAGTTTGGAGTAGGTGTTCGGCCAGCATAATTGTTAGAAGGTAGTGATTGTGTATTGCGACGAAACAATGCCATGACAAATAAGATTAAAACGCCTAAGCCTACGAATAAAAGTACCGGCATTAACCAGTTATTAGGCATAGTTATAGAGGGTGCTGGTTGCTGAAGGATAGTGGGTTGTGATGCAAGAGGTGCAGTACCTGCGATACGACTTCTAAGGCTTTGTAGTGCTTCTGGTTTAGCAAACGTTAATGCAGGCTCTAGTTGTTCTGCTTTGCTAAGTTCAGCTCTGGCATCGTGATTTAAGCCTTGTTTAGCCAGTAGTTCGGCTTCGACAAAGTGCGCCTTAGCGCTATTGGGGTGGTTTTTAAGCACATTATCCATCATAGACTGGGCTTCTTTAAAGTTACCTGCTTCAGCGGCTTGAAATACTTGATGTAAACTAGCATCGTCAGCAGCAAAAATGGGTGCACTTAGGCAGCAGGTGAAAATAAGTAGGACAATGCTAGGAAAGCTAAGTTTTAACATGTGAGCAACTCCGTTATTTCTGTTGATTGTATACGCAAGATGGATATGATTATGGCGAGTTTTTTAAGAGCTAATGTTTATGCACTCGTTCAAATTGAAAGATAGTTTATGCTATTTATTGTTATTTTGCATTGCAGAATAATAGCTGATGTTCAGCAGATTATAAAAACAAGGCTCCATGTGAATTATAATGCTAATTCTTGTGTACTCTTATACAGCATAGGTATCTACGCAAATAATTGTTAGCATTCCCACGCGAGAACGATAACATTGTGGTGAAGATCGTAGGGGCGTATTGCATACGCCCCTACGGTGATTTTTATCGTTTCCACGCCGATAAGAAACTTGTGTAGATAGCGATGCTTTTAATGACTAGCTTTAATCAAGCAGCTAACTTTGATTTATTACAATGGTAATTTGTTGTGTTTAAAGCTCTATCAATTTTTGTATTCAAATAAGAAACAATCTATAAATCTATAGTGCTATTGTCAACAATAAGAGACTTCGATATAGTTTGCTCGCAGTAAAGTAAAACATTAACGTAAATTAAATGGGGATTTTCTTATGACCGACATCAGCAAAGATATTGCAATAGCAATATTAGTTATTATCGCCTTGGTAGGCTTTATATCAGGGGAATTTATTATCTCATCAACGCTGTTTGCAGCTACTACCATAGTCAGCAATCTTAAAGCTAACCGTAAACGCACTCGCGACGGTCAGCTTTTATGGGATTAAGACGTAAAGCATCATAAAGTCTTCCTTGGCAACAGCCTTGGAAGGCTTTTTGTTGTTAGTTTAGTTAAGAGACTATTAAAACTTTTTATAATTATTCGCGTGATTCCAGCTTTTCAAAGACCTTTTTATACATGCCGCATGGCAGTTACCCAGTCATATTCTCTCTTTAATCCGGAAAACGTTGAGCGATTTCTCGAAAGCATTCGTTTATTTCCAAAAAGGCATCGGTTATGTCTGGATCAAAATGCGTTCCTCGACCTTCAGTGATGATTTGAATCGCTTGTTCGTGGGTCATTCCTATCTTATAAACACGTCGAGAGATGAGTGCATCATAAACATCAGCTAGAGCCATGAGTCTGGCAGAGATGGGAATATTGTCTCCCGATAAGCCTTGTGGATAACCCGAACCATCCCACTTTTCTTGATGGCTATAAGCAATTTCTTTAGCAAATTTCAAAAAATCAACTTCCATACCAAGATGTGATTCAGCTTGGGTAATAGCATCACGTCCAAGCATGGTATGCGTTTTCATCACTTCAAATTCTTCTGGAGTCAAGCGTCCAGGTTTTAACAGTATGCTGTCTGGTATGCCAACTTTGCCAATATCATGTAATGGTGCGGATTTATACAATATATTAATAGCGTGATCGGTAAGAGCATCTTTAAAGCGTGGATGAGTTTTTAAATATTCAGCCAACTCTTTGACATAAAACTTGGTGCGTAAAATATGATTGCCAGTTTCGTTATCACGCGTTTCTGCAAGTGAAGCCATTGCAAGAATGGTTACATCCTGAATAGCAGCTAGTTCTTTGGAGCGTTTGGTAACTTCTGATTCAAGAAAAGAACTCTTGTCTTTTAAAAAGTCATTGGCTGCTTTGATCTTTAGATGATTTTCGATTCGTGCCAATAAAACAGGGGGGCTGATGGGTTTGGTAACATAATCCACCGCACCTAGTTTTAAGCCGCGCAACTCATCATCTAAATTAGTCATAGAAGTTAAAAAAATGACTGGGATGTTGGCTGTACTGGGATCAGCTTTTAATTGCTCACAAACATCGAAGCCAGAAATGCCTGGCATCATAATGTCAAGTAATATGAGATCTATGGAATTGTCACTCTGTGCAACTTGAATGCCCTTCTCACCATTATTGGCTGCTTTGACTTTATAATTTTTTTTAAGCAGACCTGATATTAGATTAATAACGTCAGGACTGTCGTCTATGATCAAAATTACAGGTTTTAAGTTAAAGTTCATTGGTAAAGTAAGCTTAGTGTTATTTTGATGCTGATTATCAGTCAAAACTTACATTTAGAAAATGTATTTTTAATGTCTTAGCTAAATATATACTTGTTTGATTAGCTAAATAGCGAAAAACATAAAAAGAACTTGGTGTAGTTCTTTTTGTAAGCAGTCAATCTTTAGGTTAATGCCTATATTAGTATTCATTAGATTGTGGTATTTAGCTATTGATAAGATAGATTTCGATGCAATGATAAAAAAGTTTAGTAACTAATTGTTTAATAGCATAAAAGATTGAGCGCTTCGGTAAGCGGCAATAGCAGCTAATATTAAAAAAAATGATCCGCTGATTTTATGTAGCAATACTAAAGGTATCTTTTTTAAAAGACTGCGACCAGCGATGATGCCTAAGGCTGAGGTTCCTGCTAGTGCTATTGTTGAGCCTAACCATACAGCTATTGGAGCAGCTGTGCTACTTAAGGCTACTACGGCTAATTGAGTTTTATCGCCGAACTCAGCGACAGTAATGAGAAAAAAAGTGGTAAAAAATAAATGGCTACCGTTTTTTTCAGGGAGAGGTCCATCCTCATCCTCAGCTTTAATTCTTAAAGACTGTATTCCAAAAATAGCAAACAATAATGCTACGATACCAGAGATAATGGGCTCAGGTAGCTGATTTGCTAATAGTGCGCCAAAGATGACAGCTAGTGTATTGAGTGAAGCAAATGCAGTTGTCGCACCTAAAAACACAGGCCAAGCTCGATATCGAGAGGCTAATATCATGCACATCAACTGACTTTTATCGCCAAACTCGGCTGCAAAAATTAATATAAAGCTGGTTGCTGTAGTCGCTGATAATTCTGAGAGTGAAGCGAAGTTCTGTAAAACTTGAAGTTTCTGTAGAGTCATTTGATAGGCGTTGGCCAAATCAATGGTACTGAACGAGTTGAGTAATTCGGGCAGGTTCATCATGATGTTAGAGCAAGGCTAAAGCTTGAGTATAGTATCGTTTTCTTCAGTCTCTTAAAAACGCAAACTTTCGTCATTTGCCCTTAGCCTTTTGCTATGTTAATAGAAATATCAATAGCCGAAGCTATCGCACTCTTTAAGTGACTTAATCTAAAACTACCCCAACATATTATCTAAGATCATCATGATGATAAAGCCACCTAATAAAGCAAAAGTGGCATAGCGTGAGCGGCCATTGGCATGGGTTTCTGGGATAATTTCTTCACTGATGACAAACAGCATTGCTCCAGCGGCAAAGCCCATCGCTAAAGGTAGTATGGATTGAAACAAGCTCACCATAGTGACGCCCAATAAACCACCAATGGGTTCAACTAAACCGGTTAAGGTGGCGATACCCACAGCTTTCCATTTGTTATAGCCTAAGCCTACCAAGGGCAGGGCAACGGCTAAACCTTCTGGAATATTTTGTAAGGCGATTGCAATAGCCAGTACCAAGCCATTATTTAGATCACCTGCTCCAAAACTAACACCGACTGAAAGGCCTTCAGGAAAATTGTGAATAGTGATGGCGATAATAAATAACCATACTTTTTTTAATGAGGTGAGTTGTTCGTCAGCTAAAGCATCAAAATGCACATGAGGCAATTGGCGGTCGGCAAAGTGTAAGAAAGCTGCGCCTATTAACATACCAACGGCAACAATATAAATACCATGACTAGGCCAGATTATGTTGCCGTAAGAAATACCAGGAACTAGTAATGAAAAGGCAGTTGCGGCCAACATCACACCCGCAGCTGCACCTAAGAGGCTGTTAAATAAATTCTTCGATATATCTTTAAAAAATAGCGCGGGTAGAGCGCCAATGCCGGTAGCTAAGCCGGCAATAATGCTCGCAAAAAAACCAACCACTACGACTTTGCCAAACAGGGTATATAACAAACCAAAGATGATAAGTTGCGATGCTAAAAAATACAGTCCTAGTGTCGTCCAGCGTTTAGTAGGAGTCATGTTCTGTAATGCTTGATACGTTTGGCTAGAGCTTATTTTTTCTAAGAATTCTTCAATCGTATATTGTATTTTAGATAGTGCTTGAGTGGTAATAGTCATGAGTGTTTACATTCCTGTGGGTAGTGTTAGCCGTCGTATTATCTCAAAGAGAGTTCGTTATGAAAGTTAGTTTGAGGCTAACCCTAGCCATTAAGGGTAAATAACTCTGGGTTTGAAGTTGGCTGCGGGATATTTTGGATCAAATGCTTCTTCGCTTTGATTGGAGGCTTGTTTGTCAATAAATATCACGCTTGGTGTGAAGTTTGAGGCAGGATATTTAGGATCATTGGCCTCTGAGATATTTTCTTTAGTGGCACTGTTGGGAGCTGAATAAATGACGGAAGGTTGAAAATCAGCAGCGGGATAGTGAGTATCAGTTGCGGCTGATGTAGTTAGTGGATTTAAGGTAAAGCCGATCAATGCTAGTCCTAATAAAAAAGATTTTCTCATCGCGTGTTAACCTCTATTAAATTGTAGTTGTATTGAATAAGTCTAGTGTTGTAAAAAAAAGACTGGCCAAAGTATCGAATATTTTAAATGATTCTGCAACTAACTTAGTTTAGGCAAAAGATAAAAGACCAGTATCTGTTCGCCTGAAGTACTAACCGTCATGATTTAGCCTTGAGCCTTTGGTCTTCTCTTAAACTTTCCCTCTGTAAGTTGGTAGTCGATATGCTTGACTACCAAAAAAATTATCAAGCTTTGTCTCAATAAACAATATTTTGTTCTTTCAATGCACTGTAAATATCATCAATTGATTGCTGGTCGGTATTAAAACTAATATCAACTTGATCAGCACTGACATTAACGCATAAACATAGTAAACCAGCATTCTTAATCGCTAAAATTAATGCGTTGTTGGGTGTTTCTAGTACCGTTGTAGCATGACCATTATCAAATAATTTTCTTTCTAATAAATAGGCGTTGTCTTTACTTGCTAATCCAATTAAGGCGATGGATGTTGGCTTTTGGCTATAACGAGCGGCACGTTCTTCACTGCTGACTGGATTGCGGCTTTGTTCATCACAGACACCTGTAATCATGCCAGCACCCACCGTGCTATTGCTTAAACGATCAATGATAATGAACGCGCCCGTGCCTTTATTGGTTTTATAGGCATCAAATACCACCGGAGCATTGACATTAACCGTGCATGAACCGATTTCGTTCAATTGCAACGCCTGCGCATCATGATGTTCTAGGGTGTTGACATCAATGCGATGATGAATCAAAGCCACAGAACCGGATACGCTGCGAGTTGCTAGTTTAATGATGTATTGACGCCCTGGCGTTAGGGCTTTTTCGGTCATCCAAACTATAGTCGCTTTAAACTGATCGGCAACGATAGGTGCTTGCTGTTCTGTGCCGATGAGCATATCGCCACGGCTAATATCAATCTCGTCTTCTAAGGTTAAGGTGACCGCCATTGGAGGAAAAGCTTGATCTAAGTCGCCATCATAAGTCACGATAGATTTAATTTTGCTGCTTTTGCCAGAAGGCAGTGCGGTAATGAGGTCGCCTTTACGAAAAATACCTGAGGCTACCGTTCCGCAAAAACCACGAAAATCAAGGTTAGGGCGGTTAACATATTGCACAGGGAAACGAGCATCATTAAAGTTGTGATCATTAGCAATCTCAACGCTATTAAGCGCCTCCATTAATGGTACACCGGTATACCATGGCATGTTTTCACTGGCATTAACGACGTTATCACCATCTAAAGCTGACATGGGGATAAAGCAAATATCATGTAAATCTAGCGTGCTAGTGAAGTCTAAATAAGTTTGCTTAATCTCATTGAAAGTCGCTTCGCTATAATCCTTTAAATCCATTTTATTGATAGCAACAATGATGTGTTGTATGCCCAATAACGAGGCGATAAAGCTATGGCGTTTAGTTTGAGTTTGAACACCGTAACGCGCATCAATTAAAATGATAGCTAAATCACAAGTCGAAGCACCGGTAGCCATGTTGCGGGTGTATTGTTCGTGTCCGGGTGTGTCGGCAATAATAAATTTTCGCGTAGCCGTAGAAAAATAACGATAGGCAACATCAATGGTAATGCCTTGCTCGCGCTCTGCTTGCAAGCCATCAACTAATAAGGCCAAATCTATTTTGCCTGCGCCCGTAGTGCCAGATTTAACACTGTCAGCTTGCACAGCAGCGAGTTGATCTTCATAAATCATTTTAGAGTCATGCAGCAAGCGACCTATTAAGGTACTTTTACCATCATCAACATTGCCACAAGTTAAGAAACGTAGTAGTTCTTTGTTTTCATGTTGCGCTAAATACGCATCTATATCGGTACTAATTAAATCGGATTGGTGGGACATAAGTTCGGTTTAAGATAATGGTGAAGGTCGTAAGGCTAAAGGCTAAAGGCTAAAGGCTCAATTCTATTTTTCTGGGTTCTTATTTGTTTCTCATTGGCTAGAACTTCATAAAGAACATAAAGGCTTTTGGATAAATTTGATTGTTGTATGTGCATCGCCTGAGTCTCGTCCATATATAGTGCTTAGGTCAGTTAAAATTAAAAGCTTAGGTGTAGGTAGAAGGCTAAATTGATCGCGATTTTATAAATGCGAACAGCATTTGTGAAAGTTGTTCAACTTCATTTTTCCACAGCATGCCTGTTTCCTTTGTAAAGTATCCAATTTCGATGCCAATCTAAATTTGAGTACGTAACTCACCAGCGGAACCTTTTGCGTAATAAAAGAATTTGTTGGAATCTTTGTCGCTACCTCTTTCATAACCTTCCGCTATATTACTAGGTATGGATAAGCTGGAGCGAGTAATTTGGTCTTTAAATCCGTAATCTTTACAACTAGCAAGGCCTTTATAAACTTCAACACAAAGTCTGGATGACCGCCTCCAAACATCTAAATCCTCAAAGCGCGCCATTTTTGGTCCTTAATTATTTGTCTTTTGTCTGTATAAAAGATGTCGATAAGTTTCTCTAAACAACTAAGGTTTCAAAGCCAGTCAAATTTAGCCTTTAGCCCTTAATCTTTCGTCTGCTTTAAAAATACCCTTCTCGCTTTTTCTGTTCCATAGAACCTGATTGATCGTGGTCTATGAGTCGTCCTTGACGTTCAGAGGTGGTGGTTAATAACATTTCCTGAATAATTTCGGGAAGGGTGGTGGCATTAGATTCCACCGCACCTGTTAAGGGGTAACAACCCAAGGTACGAAAACGCACTTTTTTCATTTCAACTTTTTCATGTTCACCAATAGGCATACGATCATCGTCTACCATGATTAACATGCCGTCACGATTTACAACAGGACGTTCTTTAGCAAAGTATAAAGGTACGATAGGAATGTTTTCTAAATGAATGTACTGCCAAATATCCAACTCAGTCCAATTAGATAGAGGAAAGACACGGATGCTTTCGCCTTTGTCTATTTTGCCGTTGTAAATATTCCATAATTCAGGGCGTTGGTTTTTAGGATCCCAGCGATGATTCTTATCTCTAAATGAATATACGCGTTCTTTAGCGCGAGATTTTTCTTCATCACGACGAGCGCCACCAAAAGCTGCATCAAATTGATATTTATCTAAGGCTTGTTTAAGGCCTTCAGTTTTCATGACATCCGTGTGCTTTTTACTCCCATGAGTAAATGGCCCTATACCTTGATCAACACCGTCTTGATTAATATGAATTAGTAGGTCTAAGCCTAGTTTTTCAACCATCTGATCACGAAACTCGATCATTTCCTTGAATTTCCAGGTGGTATCGACGTGCATCATGGGAAAAGGAGGTTTACCAGGAAAAAAGGCTTTCATGGTCAGATGCAACATGACGGCAGAATCTTTACCGACAGAATATAACATGACTGGGCGTTCAAATTCAGCCGCGACTTCACGAATGATATGGATGCTTTCGGCTTCTAGTTCTTTAAGGTGCGTTAGTTTGTAATCAGTCATTAAAAGTCCGTTGGAATGGGATATCGCAGTACGGTTATCGAGTGTTATCAACAACAAATTGGATATTTTAATTTGAACGGGCTGTTATTGCCAGTTATAGCCATAATTTATTCATGTTTGTGCGTTTAATGGTGCTGCTACTAACTAAAAATGTAGCATATTGTTGTCAAGCACAGTACTTATTACCCATCGTTAAGATTTTATGTAGGTCGAGTTAGCGATAGCATAAACCAACATTTCATAAGCTATTTTGTCGGGTTACGCTATCGCTAACTCGACCTACGTCATTACACAGTTGTAACTAAAAGCACTATTACCCTTATTAATTGACTAGTTTTTGAGTGAATTTAAAACTGTGCTATATTATTTGTTAATGAGAACCATTCCTTATTAGCGACTTGTCTTTTGGGCGGTCACTAATACCTATCGGAGCTGGATAGTTATGTTGAGCTTGAAAAATCTTAAAGTTGGCGACTTAGGTAAAATTATAGGTTTTGAGCCTGAAGGTAAAGCCTATCGTAAGCGATTGCTGGCGATGGGCTTAACGCCAGGCACCACTTTTAGTGTGATTCGCTTTGCGCCACTAGGTGATCCAGTAGAAATTAAATTACGTGGCTTTTCGCTCACTTTACGTAAAGATGAAGCGGCTGTGGTATTGATAGAGAAACAATAATGAATGTTGATTTTACCGTAGGCGTGGTTGGTAATCCTAATTGTGGAAAAACTACGTTATTTAATGCTTTTACCGGCTCTAAGCAGCACGTAGGCAATTGGCCTGGCGTTACCGTTGAAAAGAAAACCGGTGAATACACTCACGCAGGTAAGTTAATTGAATTAGTTGATTTACCAGGGACTTATTCTTTAGAAGCTGCCGATGATCAAGTGTCTTTAGACGAGAAAGTTGCTAGAGATTATATCGCTTCTAAGCAAGCTGATTTAATTATCAATATTATTGATGCCTCAAATATAGAACGTAACCTTTATTTAACCTCGCAACTCATAGAAATGCGCGTACCGATGATTTTGGTACTGAATATGATGGATCAGGTTAAAAGCCGAGGTATTAAGATTGATTGTGACTATTTAGCGCAGCAGTTAGGTTGTCCAGTCATTCCTATTATTGCCTCTACTAAAGAAGGTCTTGCAGTATTAAAGGCACAGATTAATAGCGCTGCAATGACAATGCCGATTCCTAAGGTAACTATAAATTATGCTCCTGCTTTAGAGCAGGCTATTGAACAGCTATCATTGTCGCTAATTGAGATTGCCCGTGATCATGGTTGTGATTTACGTTGGTTAGCGCTACGTGCTCTTGAAGATGATACGCTGGCTAAACAGCTTGTAGGACATGATCTTGAAGCATTGACTCATCAATTACAGCAGCAAGTAGAAACAGCAACTGATGATGAAATAGATATTTTAGCTGCAGATGCACGTTATGGCTTTGTTAATGACCTTACTCAGGGTGCAGTCTGTAAAGTCAATGAAGTGAGTCGGCATGTTACAGAAAAAATAGATCACATCGTATTGAATCGATTTTTAGGTATCCCTATTTTCTTGTTAGTAATGTACACCATGTTTATGTTCACTATTAATATAGGTAGTGCCTTTGTAGATTTCTTTGAGCAAAGCGTTGGCGCCTTATTGATAGATGGTTTGGGTGCTGTCTTAGTCGATTATCAAGTACCCCAGTGGTTAGTCGTCTTGATAACCAAGGGTTTAGGGGGAGGTATACAAGTGGTTGCTACCTTTATCCCTATTATTGGTTTCTTATTCTTGTTTTTATCAGCACTTGAAGATTCTGGTTATATGTCCAGAGCCGCTTTTGTCATGGATAGATTCATGCGCATGATAGGTTTGCCGGGCAAATCTTTTGTGCCCATGATTGTCGGTTTTGGTTGTAATGTGCCTGCTATTATGGCGACAAGAACCCTAGAAAATCAGCGTGATCGAATTCTGACTAATCTCATGAATCCTTTTATGTCCTGCGGAGCGAGATTACCAGTTTATGCTTTATTTGCTGCTGCATTTTTTCCTGTTGGTGGACAGAACATTGTGTTTGGTTTGTATTTGTTAGGTATAGCCGTGGCGGTACTGACGGGATTAATTATGCGACATACCTTATTTAAAGGTGAAACTTCACCTTTTATTATGGAGTTGCCCGCATATCACATGCCGACTTTGCGTGGTGTTTTGATTAGAACTTGGGACAGGCTTAAATCTTTTTTGATTAACGCAGGGCGAGTTATTGTCCCGATGGTCTTGGTGTTAAATTTTCTGAATGCTTGGGGTACAGATGGTAGCTTTGGTCAAGAAAACACTAATCAATCGGTATTGAGTGAAATAGGCAAATCTATGACGCCACTTTTTAAGCCTATGGGTATAGAAAAAGATAACTGGCCGGCAACGGTGGGCGTTTTTACGGGTGTATTAGCTAAAGAGGCCGTTGTAGGCACGCTCGATGCCTTATATAGCCAATTAGCCACGACAGAAGGTGTTACTAATCAAACGCCTTTTGAGCTTAGAGCGGCTTTACAGGCTGCTTTACAGACTATCCCAACTAATTTGAACGCTGTTGCTGATAATCTCTTAGATCCACTAGGGCTTAATATTGGTACAGTTGATGATATAGCGGTTGCCGCAGATGAGCAAAAAGTTAAGACTCATACTTTTGCCGCTATGCAGCGAAGCTATGATGGTAAAGCTGGCGCTTTTGCTTATTTGTTATTCATTTTATTGTATGCGCCTTGTGTTGCCGCGACAGCAGCAATACATAGAGAAACCAATACCGGTTGGACAGTGTTTGTAGTGTGTTGGACGACGGGCATTGCTTATATGACCGCTACGGTGTTTTATCAGATTATGACTTTTGAACGTCATCCTGAGTATTCTCTGTTGTGGATAACTGGGTTAATCAGTGCTTTTATAATGGTGATAGTCGCGTTATGGCTAACAGGAAAGCAGGCAATTGCAAAACAAGTACAGGAGTCAGTCAATGATACTCTCTGATTTACGGTGTTATTTAAAAGAACAGCGCAGGATTGCTTTAGCTGATTTAGTGATTCATTTTAATATGGATGCCGATGCACTCAGGGGCATGTTAGATAAGTGGGTTAGCAAAGGCAGTGTGCGAAAACTACCGTTAGAGCCTTCATGT
>CAIZMK010000137.1 GCA_903934035.1 uncultured Methylococcaceae bacterium | reverse complement strand
TTCAGCCTTTTCTTGTTTAGCAGCCTCTGCTTTAGCCTGAGCAGCAGCTTCGGCCTTTTCTTGTTTAGCAGCCTCTGCTTTAGCCTGAGCAGCAGCTTCGGCCTTTTCTTGTTTAGCAGCCTCTGCTTTAGCCTGAGCAGCAGCTTCAGCCTTTTCTTGTTTAGCAGCCTCTGCTTTAGCCTGAGCAGCAGCTTCAGCCTTTTCTTGTTTAGCAGCTTCTGCTTTAGCCTGAGCAGCAGCTTCAGCCTTTTCTTGTTTAGCGGCTTCTGCTTTAGCTTTAGCATCGGCTTCGGCTTGTTTTTCAGCCTCAGTATTATCTTTTTCGACTTTAGTTGGTAGTGTCGATAAATCAATCATAGTTGCATGAATGATTTCTGGGGCAGGCGGTTGCTCTTTGGGGGCTGGCTTATAGAGCGCACTTAATGCAAATAACCCTAATAGCGTCAAGTGCATTGCTAACGCAAGTATAAAAGGCCGTCTAAGCTTGTTTTTTATATCCATCTAACTTATTTATCTTTGGGCTTAGTCATTAACCCTACCGTAGGAACACCGGCATTTTTTAATTCGGCCATTATGGTCACCACGGTACCGTAATCTACGCCTCTATCGGCATTGATTAGAATTTGTGTTTTAGGTTTGTCAGCAATGACAGCTACAACGCTAGCATTTATGGCTTCAACTGCAATAGGCTCATCATCACCCGTACCGATTTTGATGTAATAGAGGCCTTGTTCTTTAATAGAAATAACGATAGGTGGGTTATCCTCATTGCCTGTTGACTCCACTGTTTTTGATTCAGCTTGAGGAAGATCGACATCTACGCCAGTCTGTAAGATAGGTGTGGTGATCATGAAAATAATAAGTAATACCAAGGTTACATCAATGTAGGGAACAACATTGATTTCCGCCATGGGTCTTCTGCGGCCGTGTTTTCTACTCATTTGCTATGAACCTGTCTTTGTAGTAACACCACGAATTCTTCAACGAATAATTCGTAACGACCCGTTAATCTATCGAGTCGTGTAGAAAAACGGTTGTAAGCGACAACAGCCGGAATTGCGGCAAATAAACCAATTGCGGTTGCAATCAATGCTTCAGCAATACCAGGTGCTACTTGAGCTAAGGTTGCTTGTTTAACATTACCCAGAGACATAAATGAATTCATAATTCCCCATACCGTACCAAATAAACCGACATAAGGACTAGTGGAGCCTACGGTAGCAAGAAAGGCTAAATGCTCATCTAAGCGTTCTAATTCACGAGACAATTCAATCCGCATGACGCGTTGTGCGCTCTCAACTTGCACGCCGGGTTCAACGCTGCCAGATTGGTGCATGCGAGAGAATTCTTTGTAGCCCGCTAGAAATATTTTTTCTATGCCTTCAGGTTCAAAGTCTTTTGCGGCGAGTTTTCTATAAAGATCTGCTAAGGCGACACCTGACCAAAATTGTTCTTCAAATTCATCAGTAATTTCAATAGCTCGATTAAGTTCTTTGCGCTTTGAAAGTATAAAAGTCCAGGATGCTAACGACGCTATCATCAGAATTAGCATGACAAATTGCACAACAAAACTGGCTTCAGTAATTAAATGGAATATAGATAAATCAGTGTTCATTCTTTAACAGCTCTTGTAGGTTTGTAGGGATTTCTTTAGGACGCAGGGTGTTGGCGTCCAAACAAGCAATGCGCGTTATGCAAGTGCATAAAGTGTCATTGTTTCGTGTAATTAGTTGTTCAAAAGTAAGGCTGGCTCTTTTTGCAAGTATAACTTCAGCGCTAACTTCGATTTGGTCATTAAATCGTGCTGACTTTAGATATTCGACCTGTACAGACCGAACTGCAAAGATAATGCCTGGGTTAACCATCAGCTTATCTTGTTCATGGCCCATTGCTCGAAGCATTTCAGTGCGTGCTCGTTCAAAAAACTTAAGGTAATTGGCATAAAAAACCACGCCGCCGGCATCGGTGTCCTCATAATAAACACGAATAGGCCAAATAAATTTTTTAAGGTTCATGTCGCTAAGTTTAGGGTAATGTTTCGATCAATCAATCAAATAAATCTTCTGACGAGCCTATTTGTTTTGGCAGAGGCAAACCAAAATGCAAATAGGCATTTCGAGTTACTACCCGTCCGCGTGGCGTGCGCATAATAAAACCTTGTTGCAACAAATAAGGTTCTAGGACATCCTCAATGGTTCCTCGTTCTTCACTGATGGCAGCGGCCAAGGTATCTAATCCAACCGGACCACCATCAAAATTTTCTATCATGGTCATCAGTAGTTTTCGATCTAGGGCATCAAAGCCATTATTATCGACTCTTAGCATGTCTAATGCTTGACTAGAAATAGCCTCAGAAATAATACCATTACCTTTGACTTCGGCATAATCACGTACGCGCCTTAATAATCGATTAGCAATTCGAGGTGTGCCACGAGAGCGGCGTGCAATTTCGAATGCGCCTTTTTGCTCCAGAGTAATACCTAACACTTTAGCGGAACGTATCACAATACTTGCTAGTTCATCAACGCTGTAAAATTCCAGACGCTGCACGATACCAAAGCGATCACGCAAAGGTGAGGTCAGTAAGCCTGCACGCGTTGTCGCACCGACTAAGGTAAAGGGTGGAAGATCTAGCTTAATAGAGCGGGCAGCAGGTCCTTCGCCTATCATAAGGTCTAACTGATAATCTTCCATAGCAGGATAAAGAATTTCTTCAACTGCTGGGCTTAAACGATGGATTTCATCTATGAATAATACATCATGAGCTTCAAGATTGGTGAGTAATGCAGCGAGATCTCCTGCTTTATCGAGTACCGGTCCCGAAGTTTGGCGAATTTTAACACACATTTCGGCTGCAATGATATTAGCCAGTGTGGTTTTACCTAAGCCAGGTGGGCCAAAAATTAATACGTGATCCAAGGCTTCTTTGCGAGCTGTCGCGGCTTGAATAAAAATTTCCATCTGCGAGCATAATTCTTTTTGGCCAACATATTCCGCTAAGCGTTTGGGACGAATGGCGCGGTCTTGTCGTTCTTCATCAGTATGGCTACGAGCTGTTACCAGTCTATCGCTTTCAATCACTTAAGTGCCCCTTGTAAAGCCAGTCTGATAATATCTTCACAGGATTTGCCTTCAGTATTGATGTTTTGCACCATTTTACTGGCATCTAAAGGTTTGTAACCCAAAGAACATAAGGCACTCATGGCTTCTTGTTTGGGATTGCCAATAGCAGGCATTGTCGAAGCACTGCTAATATTGGCTGAGCTTGACTCGGCTAAATCAGGCAATCTATCACGCATTTCTATCACTAAGCGTTCTGCGGTTTTTTTGCCGACACCCGGTAAACGTACCAAGGCTACCGTATCATTGTCATGAATACAGCGATGAAATTCTTCAGCACTTTGCCCTGATAAAATGGTCAAGGCCAATTTAGGACCGACACCGCTGACTTTAATGAGTGTGCGAAATAGCGCTCGATCTGCTGGTGTTGAAAAGCCAAACAAGCTATGAGCATCTTCTCTAACCACTAAATGAGTATGGAGTTTAATATCTTCATTAAGAGCAGGTAGGTCATAAAATGTAGTCATGGGTGCTTCAAGCTCATAACCAACGCCTTGCACATCGAGTATTAAAAAAGGCGGCGCTTTGTAGACTAATTTGCCACGCAAAAATCCAATCATTTATATACACCTTGTTTACTTAACATTATGGCGGTTTGTTGATAATGAGCATGACAAATAGCAATGCCCAAGGCATCACTTGCATCTAATGATAATTCACCTTGCACGTTTAACAATATTTTTACCATGTGTTGGACTTGAAGTTTATCAGCAGCACCTTTACCTACCACTGCCTGTTTGACTTGGCGTGCCGCATATTCAAATACCGGCATATCCTTAGTTTGAACGGCACAAATAGCGGCACCCCGAGCTTGCCCCAGTTTTAAGGCCGAGTCGGCATTTTTGTGCATAAAGACTTGCTCTATCGCCATCTGATCTGGTTGGTAATTATCTATAATTTCCAATAGTCCGTCGAAGATTTGCTTAAGTCGATCGGGAAAATAATCTACTTTAATCTTAATACTACCGCTAGCTATGTATTTATAGCCTTGTGGTGAATCGTCAATAATTCCGTATCCGGTTAGTCTTGATCCGGGGTCTATCCCTAAAATTCTCATGGTTTATTTATAGTTGCTAGGGTTTGTTATAACTTTTGTGTGGTTAAATTAAATGTCGGGTTACGCTGTCGCTAACCCGACCTATTCTTAATCTTTAGCCCTGAGCCTTTAGTCTGGGCTAAATTGTCCCGCTTTAAGTTGATAACCACTATTTTTCTTAGTTATATGACTTTCAGGTCAATTTATTTGTTATCTTGATTTGCGCCTCTGATAGATTTACTAAGTTCTGCTCGTTGTTTGTCTAAGACTAAAAATTCAATTTCTTGGCGTAAGTACTCATCTTTATTTTTGATAGATTCAGCGTGTAGTTCTCGTTCTTTAGCTTCGGCTTCTAATTGCATACGTTGTAGCCGATTTTGATGGCTGATTTTTTTAGCCTCTAATTTTTCTTCTAGTTCTTGTCGCTTCAATTGTTGAGATTCTAGTATTTTAAGTTCTTTATCTAGTTCTAATTGTTTGATGCGTTGTTCTTGGTCTTTTTGAGCTAGCCAAGCTTCATGTTGTTGAGCCGACTCTTTAGCGGCTTCTTGTTGCTGACGTTCTTTTAATAAGCGCTCATGCTCAAATTGTTGTAGTTGTTTTTCGAGTTCAAGTTCTTGTAGCTGCGTTTGTTGGTCTTTTTGAAATTGAATCTCGGCGGCGAGCTCAAGTTCACGTAATTGAAGTTCCTGTTTAGTTTTTTCAACATGTAAACGATTAAGTTTATGTTCTTGAAATTGAAGTTCGGCTGCTAACTCAATTTCTTTTAACTGAGTATCATGAACGATATTTTGTTGGTGTAAGCGGGTTTCTAGTAATTGCTGTTCTATGCGTTGGGCGGCTTGATCTTCAAGGCGACGTTTGATGACATTAGCTTCCATGGCTTGTTTTTGACGTTCAATTTCATCGTCTTGATAAATAGATTCTAATTGTTTTTGTTGATGCTCTAGGCGCAAGGTTTCTAACTCTGCTTCTTGTCTATATAACTCTAAACTTTGTTTTTCGCGAAATTCAAAGTTTTTTTGCATGACGTTCAAATAAACAGCCTCTTGAGTAAAGCGACCATTCAGTTGTTCATCTTCAGTTATTGCTAAAAAATGGGGTGTTAAGGAACATAAAACGCGGCATTGAATATGTTTTGAAATCAGAGTTTCATTCAGGACAGACTCAATATTTCGCTCCATTTCGGTTAAGCCCGATTGTATCCATAAGCCATCTTTAAGCTGATTTAGTTCAGCGGTAACGGCATCTTTAATTAAGCCCTCATAGCGTGTTTTAATCTGCTCATTAATGTCGGCTAAGCTATCTTGGCTTTTTTCAGCGTATTGTAAGGTCGCTTGGAAATGGATATTTAAATCGGTACTCATAGTACAAAAGCCGTCGTAAAGCCGCGTTTTTAAATTAAGTTGCCAGTCAGTGATAGGTAATGAATAAATTCGATGATAAAAACGTGGTATAAAATTTTCTGGACGTTCAAATAATTTATGAAAAGGCCCAAGATGACTTACAACGATTCTGCGTTCGGCATCGAAGCCAGGATCCCAAAATTGAACATTGTTTATAGACTCGTTATGCTCTCCTGTTAACCAGGCATCTAAAGGCGATAAATTAGTGGTCATAATGCACCGGTTTTATTTCAGAAGTTTCGGCTTTAATTTTGATGGCTCGTAGTTGACTGCTCATGCGTTCGGCAATCAACGGATAAAGGTTGGGAGCAAACTCTACTGATCGGTGATCAATTTTACGTAAGAATCCACGACTTAACAAAAACCCGACAGCAAACATGCGCGACCAATCAGAGTAACGTCTGGCACGTTCAATGTTAGATTTTTCAATCACTATTTCCAGCTCATCATTTTCATTGATTCTAAACTCAGAAAACTGTCTGAGGCATTCAAAAACTAATTCTTGTTCTTGATCTGATAGTGGGCCTGGCGCAGTGCTTTCTAGTCGAAAAGACAGTAGGAAAGTAAAAAAATCAACCATAGCTGCACAAGCAAAAGCAAACAATGAGAAATTGCTCCACATAGCAAAACTAGGTGTTACGCCCTGAATAAATTGCTTGTAGGTCATTATGATAGGTGCCTGAGGAGCAGAAACTCCTGCATTGGCAGCCAGTTGATTAAAGTTAAGCTGTACTTCTTGCAAGCCGTTTATGGCCAGTTGATAATTATTTTCTGTATCACTAGATAAGCTATTTAGGCTAGCTTGCAGCTTGCGTATATGTTCATCAAGCTGATGAAATTCTTGATATAAGTCTTCTAGGTGTTCTTTTTTAGCTTCATAGCGTTGATTGTAATGTTTCCAAAAAGGGCCTTCACCAACTTTGTTTTTATATTCTGGAGGCGTTTGTTCATGAGTTCCGAAATAAGCTTTGGATAAATCATTGCTGGCTTTATCGACCTCATTGTTTTCGAGTTTTAAAATTTCACTTTTGCTGATTAAAATGGCCGCCAGATAATCATTAACTTCTTTGCGTATCTGATTAATTCGATCAATCTGTATGGTTTCACTTTGTGAAACTTCATAAAACTTAAAATAAGAAAAAGTGATTGAGGCAGTAATAGCCACTAACAAAGACATGAGTACGCTAAGGTAACGTACGCGATTGGCTTTCCAGTGGATGCCAGCAATTTCTAACGAACAAATAACAATAATAGATTGAATGGCAATAGTAATGACCAAGGCAATCCAAGGCACTATAAAATAAGATAAGCCATAGTAAGTGGTAAATCCAGAGGCGATACTGAGCATTAATACAATCGGAATCGACCATATTCTTAACATTCCGATAAACTGCGTTTGGATGCTATTCAATAAGCGTCCTAGTCCACCGTGGTTAATTTGTATAACTCGCTCTTTTGCCATAAGACTTGTTGTCGCTATCGTAAGTTAAATCGTGAGGCAGTCTATGGGATTAAAATCAGAAATGCAAATGTTAGGGCTACCAACTTAAGGCGGGTTAATCGTTCACTTTTAAGCTAAGCTGTCCCGCTTTAAGTTGGTAGTCCATGAATTTTAGGCAAAAAAAAGGGCGCACACTATGCGCCCTTTTCATCGCTTAAGCTTTAAGCTTTTAACATGCTCTTAACTGTAGCCATAATTCCGGCTGGATCAAGGCCTTGATGTGGGAATTGCTCCCAAAGACCGCCACAGCCTTCTTTATGAGTGGCAATGTGCGCGAATTTAGGTGTTAAACCACGTTCTAGCAACCAAGAGCCGTAGCGACTTCCTAAGCCAGTTTTACGGTTATAAGACTCAACGATCAATACTAAAGGTGAGTTACCAACTTTGGCTAGCATATCTTCATCAATAACATTCAAGGTTGGTTTGTTGATTAAACCAACATCAATGCCTTCGAGTTTTAGGCGCTCTACTGCATCTAAGGCGCGATATAAAGATTCACCGAAGCTGATGATATAACCTTGCGTACCTTCACGGATGACTTCATCTTTACCAGAGACAAACTTATAATCGCCACCAAAGAAATCTTGACCTTCAGTATTCAAAATCGTTGGCACTTTAGAACGCGTTGAGAAGACGAAACGTAAGCCAGGATTAAAGAAAATAGTTTCAAGACAGGCTTTCATTTGCAGAGGATCTGCTGGAAAGTAAAGGTTAGTGTCATAACCATCACTTAAGCCATTATCGGCAAACATATTGTTTAAACCAAAATGGCAAGTGTTATCAGCCATGTCGTCTATGCCTGAATGAGAAAAATGACTTAGTACGTTTGAGTTATTCAAACGTGCCATAGTGATTTCAGACATCAACATTTCTAAGAAAGCACTAAAGGTACCAAAAATACCTTGTTTGCCCGCTTCCATACCAAAACCGGCCGCAGCAGAAAAGTTACCACGCTCCATAATGCCTGAAGAAATAAACACTTCTGGGTACGCTGCGTGGATTTTGAATAAGCCACAAGAGCCTTCTAAATCACTATCAACAACGCGAACTTTTTCGTAACGTTCCGCTTCGCTTAAGCGACCTAAGATTTCAACAGCGGCATCGCCGAATACGTTACGGTTAGCATCCCAACGATCACTAGAACCTAAGAATACAGCCTCATTTTTAGGTGCTTTAATTTCTTTTAAGTGGTCAGCAGCGGCTTGTTGGCCGCGAGACTCTAAATATTCAACGGCTACTTTCACAGAGATAACGTCATGACCGTGAGTCGAGCCTTCAAGGCCAACGATGCCAGGGCACATAGGACGATGGTTAATCACAGCCACAGGGCCGTCAGTATTGATAGCAGTACAAATACGTTTGTAAAGATCATCAAGATCTTCGCCGTCGCCTTCTAATACAGTGACACCTTGGCCAGCTAAAGTTTTAGCAGTTGTGCAACCAGTTAAGTATTTAGAAGGATGACCTGCGATAGTGACATCATTGTCATCAATGATTAGTTTAACATTAAGGCCTTGAGCAACCGCTAAGCGAGCAGCTTCAGCGTCATTACCTTCTTGTTGTGAACCATCAGAACCTAGGCAAAAAACAACTTTACGAGGATTTGCAATAGCAACACCATTAACATAAGGCCACATGTGACCTAAACGACCTGAGCTAAATTTTACGCCAGGTGTAAATCCTAGTTCTGGATGACCCGGTAAATGAGAGTGAGCGGCACGGTATTCCATTAAACGTTCAGCAGGTAAATCACCATTAAGAGTAGACATCAAATATTGAGTCGCTACACGGTGACCGGCTTCATCAAAAAAGATAGGTACAAACTGACTAGCAGAACCACGAAATAAAGCATCCATAATCATGACTTCAGGCACTGTATCATAAGGGCCGCCAGTATGTCCGCCCACGCCTCTGGCCGCACCTGTTGCGGTAAAGAAGACAATGGCATCACGACACAGTTGGATGTTAGCTTTTAGGCTAGCTCTTTGTGAGTCAGTAAGAGTGTTAATGCTTGGATCTAAGGTTATGCGCTGATAAGCACCAAGATCAATTGGAAATGTTGACATAGTTTGCGTCTCGTCGTTAAAGGTTAGGGTTAATTATTATTGTTATTATCTCAGGTAAATCCATAAAACCGAAAAAAAAGCTTGTTGTTATGTCTTAATCTATCAATTTATTAGGTGTTATGGGTCTCTCGATTTAAGTGCGGTAAGTGTTTTTAAAGATAATGCGCTGTAATTGCGAGCGAAGATTACACCTTGCAGAATGGTGTCGGCAAGGTATTTTTAATGATAACCAGGCTCAAGTTTAAAACGCATCATTTGGCTAAACCAAGATGCAGTCCGATAGAAACCGAGCAGGAGCTGGCGATTATTTAAATGGGTTTCAGGAATAGCGTTTGAACCCTAAGTAATCTTAGAATAATGCTCTGCAAACACGGCCGAGCGTTAGCTAGCCCTTGCTGAGCATTACTCTAAGCTAGTTGAGTGTTCTTGCAAGCTTGCTAAGTCTTTTTTTAATCAAACAGAGTCCTACCGAAGTCTTGCTAAGCGCTCCTCAATTATCGAGAAGGCTCTTGAGGTCTTGCTGAGCGTTAAGCATGCCGTGCTGAGTTTTATTGTAGCTTTGCTGAGGGCTCTTCAGAGCTCAAAAAGGCTTTGCAAAGCTTGCTGAGTACTTAGCAAGCTTAGAAGAACACTCTATCAGCTTTGAATAACGCTTATTAAGGCTAGAATTTTTAAACTAAGGATGGACATAGCACTCAGTTAACTCTGCTGAGCATTCAGTAAAGTGCACTGGATGCCGATCGAAAGGTAGGGATAGGTCGCGATCTGTATATTCGGAGTCGATAGTGTAGTATGCAAGCTTTTTTTGTTGTGCGCCATAATGCAGATGTAGGGTGGTTTCGCGACAGCAAACTACAGCACGCAGGCAAGACCAAAAACAGTCGAACCAAAACTTCACGAAGAAGTATTCAAATAAAGGTTGGTTTATCGCTATCGCTTCGAATCCATGTAGGGCTTGCCTGAAGGACTGGGGTTGTATATTAAGGCATAGTTATCGTCTCCCTGCTCCGATGGCTGGGATTCCGCTGTCGAGGCTGTGAAAGTATTATGAATTTAGCTTCCCTCTTTGTAAAAGGGGGATCGAGGGGGATTTTATTAAGCCATAGGTTATTGATATTTAATGATAATTTTTTAATAGATCAAATCTCCCCTAACCCCTCTTTGCTAAAGAGGGGAATAAAAAGAATACTTTCATAGTCTCTGTCGCTACATCCCAGCCTACTTATAATGTAGGCTGGGATGAGGGACGAATCCCAGCATTTAGCCAGGGTTCTTTTAAGTGCAGACAATGGCATTCAAGAATCGTCATTGTCGGGCATGAATGCCTGATCGACAAATGTCCCGTGATAAGTGGGTAGCCCTTAAATGACGCTACTTTTACTTGTGTAGATACCTATGCCCATGGCTCAGTGTTATAAGTGCGTTATTGCATCAATTCAATGTTGTCTGTATCCTCCATACCCATGCAAATAAATCTTATTTCAGTAGGAAACCGTATGCCCAGCTGGGTGCAGCAAGGCTATGATGAATATGCCAAGCGTTTACCGCGTGAGTGCGAGCTGGTGCTTAAAGAAATTGCTCCTGGTAAGCGTACAAAAAATAGCGATGTTGCCCGAATTGTTAAAGAAGAAGGTGAGCGTATGATTGCTGCTATCCCTCAGGGTACTCATATTGTTACCTTGGATATACCCGGTAAACCTTGGTCTACACCTGAATTGTCCCAAGCGATGCAGCGCTGGCTGGAAGGCGGTCAGCATGTTGCTGTTTTAGTGGGTGGGCCTGAAGGCTTAGCTGATTCCGTTAAACAATTAGCTCGAGAGTCGTGGAGTTTATCTAAGTTGACCTTTCCGCATCCATTAGTGCGTATAATTGTCGCCGAACAGATTTATCGCGCTTGGAGTATTCTTAATAACCACCCCTATCATCGTTAATGACTGCACAAATTATTCTCGCTTCAGCGTCACCTCGTCGACAAGAATTGTTAGACCAAATTAACGTGACTTATAACGTCTATCCAGTCGATATTGATGAAACGCCTAAAATAAATGAGGCGCCTTTAGCTTATGTGCAGCGAATAGCTGCAGAAAAGTCTGCAGCTTGCAAGGCGAGGCTGAATCCAGAGATACCTATTTTGGCAGCCGATACCACGGTTGTTTTAGGGAGCTTGATTATGGGCAAACCCAAAGATCAGGCTGATGCTCTGGCGATGCTAATGCAGCTATCTGGAAAAACCCATCAGGTTTATAGTGCTGTTTCTGTTCGTGGCAGAGAGCATGGGCAGGCCGTTAGTATGACAGAGGTCACCTTTAAATGCTTGAGCGAGCCAGAAATATTAGCTTACTGGCAAAGTGGTGAGCCGCTAGGTAAGGCTGGTAGTTATGCCATACAAGGTTTAGGCGCACTATTTGTGCAAGCCATTAAAGGCAGCTTCTCGGGGGTGGTGGGTTTACCTTTGTTCGAGACAGCCCAACTTTTATCTAATCAAGGAGTGACCGTTTTCAAATGAGTGAAGAAATTTTAATTAATGTCACACCCCCAGAAACGCGCGTTGCTGTTATTGAAAATGGTGTATTGCAAGAAGTTATCATTGAGCGTACCCGTGAACGAGGCTTAGTCGGCAATATATATAAGGGTGAAGTGTGCCGAGTGTTACCAGGTATGCAGGCGGCTTTTGTTGATATTGGCTTACCTAAGGCTGCTTTTATTCATCTTTCCGACTTATGCGCTAAAGATTTGGAAAAACGCGGTACTGAAATTATTGAGCACTATTTGCATGAAGGTCAGCATATTATTGTTCAAGTCGTTAAAGATCCGTTAGGGACTAAAGGCGCACGGCTTACTACGGAAATATCAATTCCTTCCCGTTATCAAGTCTATATGCCTTATTCGAATAATACCGGCGTATCGCAACGAATTGAGTGTGAGTCCGAGAGAATTCGGCTAAGGTCTTGTCTTGATGGCTTCAGGCAGGAGAATAACTGTGGCGGCTTTATTGCAAGAACAGCGGCAGAATGTGTAGAAGAATCGGTATTGACTGCCGATATGATGTTTTTATTAAAGTTATGGGAATCAATTTCAGAAAAGATTGCTGGTGCTAAACCTAAGCAATTTATACATAAAGATTTACCGTTGAGTATTAGAACCTTAAGGGATTTATATAAAGAAGGCATTGATAGAGTGCGAGTAGACTCAAAAGAAACCTATCAATTATTGCTAGATTTTGCTGAGATTTTTGTACCAGAAATTGTGCCTGTTATCGAACATTATTCAGGTGAATGTCCAGTATTTGATATTTACAGTGTTGAAGATGAAATAAAAAAAGCCTTAGAGCGTAAGGTTAAATTAAAGTCCGGTGGTTATTTGATTTTTGATCAAACCGAAGCTATGACCACGGTTGATGTTAATACGGGCGGTTATGTCGGTGGCCGTAATCTGGAAGAAACCATCTTTAAAACGAATCTTGAGGCTGCACAAACGATTGCTCGCCAACTTAGGCTTAGAAACTTGGGAGGCATCATCATTATCGATTTTATCGATATGAAAAGTGAGGAGCATAAGAAGCAAGTCTTACAAGCCTTAGAACGAAACTTAGAAAAAGATCGCGCGAAAACCAAAATTACTGAAGTGTCGGTTTTAGGTCTAGTTGAAATGACTCGCAAAAGAACGCGAGAAAGTCTTGAGCATATTCTATGTGAGCCTTGCAGTGCTTGTGGCGGTAGAGGCGTGTTGAAAACAGCAGAAACTATGTGCTTAGAGATATTTAGAGAAATCATTAGAGAAGTCAGATTATACAAAGTACAAACAATTTTAGTGCTGGCTTCTAATGAAGTGGTAGAGATGCTGCTTGATGAAGATGCAGATATGCTGGCTGAATTGGAAATCTTTTTAGGTGTGCAAATTAAGTTTAGAGCAGAAGCACAATATAATCAGGAGCAGTATGATGTTGTTTTACTTTAAGCTTCACAGAGTATTTATTATAAATTATTCAACTAAGCGTCTTTAATTGATCTTATGATTCATCATATTAAACGCGCAACTCGGCACCTTGTATTTTGGTCTTTACTGGCATTAGCGCTTAGTTTAACCGGTGTACGTTTGGTTTTATCGGGTATAGAAGGCTATCAACTTCAATTGCAAGATCGCGTTAGTGAATTGCTGGGTGCGCCCGTCATTATTCGTCATTTAGGCGCTAAAATGCGTGGTTTAAGTCCTGAGTTAATTCTTAAAGACATTACGGTGGCTTCGATTGAAGCTAATGCAGCACCTGCTATTCAGCTTAAAGAAATACGTTTAGCGATTAATCTATTCGATATGCTGGTACATAGAGAAATTTTGTCCTCTTCGCGAGTGACCTTAGTGGGCACTAAGTTGACAATAGTTCGTAAGCTAGATGGAAGCGTTGCCGTGCAGGGTTTAAAAGCGGGTGATGAGCAGCCCTTGTGGTTACTTGAAGGCAGTCAATTTGAAGTCGTGCAAAGTGATATTACTTGGCAAGATCAAAAAAGACACGCTAAGGCAATAAGCTTTGAGTCGGTTGATTTGGCCATTATTAACCAAGAACAGCACCACAAAATCAATCTTTTGATGAAACTACCTGAAAAATATGGTGATACTTTGACAGTTGCCATGGATTTACAAGGTAATGTCTTTGAGGCTAAGGCTTTAAAGGGTGCGTTTTATATTGAAGGAAAAAGGCTTAAGTTATCCGAGTTGGCAGAGTTAGATTTGCCTATGTCGCTGAATGTGACATCGGGTATTGCAGATATAAAGGCTTGGGCTCAATTAGAGCAGGAGCAATTGCTTGCCTTGACCAGTGAAGTTCAATTAAAACAATTGAATTTAGTGCATAAAAATCATGATGTTTTGCCTATAGAGCGATTAAACGCACGAATGCATTGGCAATTCAGTGATAATCAATGGCGGCTTGATGTTTCACAATTTTTATTGGAAACAACCGATGCTAATGGCTCAACTAAATGGCCGGATGCTGTTTTTAGACTTGCGGGCAGCATTAAAGATGGACAGTTTTTGCCTAAACTTAACTTAGCCGCCTCGCAATTGGATTTGCAAGAACTTGCTTTGTTAGCCAAATTCATAGTGCCATTGAAGGCTGAGCAGCTAAATACTTTAGAGCAAATACAGTTAAAAGGACGTTTAGAACATTTTTCTATCGATGCTGATTTTGATCAGAAAGCCTGGGCTGTTAAGGGTCAGTTTGTAGATCTTGGTGTAAATCCTTATGAAAAATTTCCTGGCGTAAATAACGTAACAGGTCAAATCCTAGGTAATGAAAAATCGGGTGTCTTGCGTTTAGTGACTGAAAACGCAGAATTAATTGACTCCGATTTTCTTCGTGAACCTTTTTTCATCAGCAGTCTTAAGGGCGATATAAATTGGAAGCAAACTGATGCCGATTGGCTATTATCGAGTCGATCGCTTGAATTAGATCTGCATGGGTTAACGAGTAAAAGTCGATTAAACTTAACATTGCCTAAAACTAACGCTTTACCTTTTTTAGATATGCAAACATCATTTATAAGTGATGATTTTAGTAAGTTAAAGCACTATTTACCTGTTAAGGTCATGAAGCCGGCTGATGTCATTTGGTATGATCTGGCTTTTCTTAGTGGTCGAGTGACCCAAGGTGATTTGTTATATTCAGGTAAGTTAGGTGTTTTTCCAACAAAAGTCGAAGACGGTGTCTTTGAGGCTAATGTTGATATTGATCAACTGAATTTAGCTTATCTTCCTGATTGGCCTCAGATTACCAATATAGCCGGTAAAATGGTTATTTTACAAAATTTCATGAACTGTGAGATCACTCAAGGACAGAGTAGTAATCTCAATATCACCCAAGCAACGATTATTAATCCAGCATTAGGAACGAGTAAACGCCTCATGGTAAAGGGTCAACTTGAAGGTGAGATTAACGAGGTATTCAAATTCTTAAAGCAGACACCCTTAAGTTCAACAGTGGGATTTTTGGTTGATGCGGTAGTGCCTCAAGGCGATACTAAAATGGAGCTTGATCTTAGTTTGCCGTTATCAGAAGAACTTCAGCCTATCGTCTATGGGGCCGCTCACTTTAATCAGGCTAGACTTAATGTCAGTGCACTTGATTTATGGATCAATAAAATTACTGGAGATTTGAAGTTTACAGAGTTGGGTGTTTATAGTGAGGGTATTCTTGGTGTTGCTTTAGGTCGCCCTATTAAAATTAATATTGATAAAGCCGATCATCAGCAAACTTTTTTAGACATAAAAGGAAGTGCTGGTATAACAGATTTACAAAAACAATTCAAAATGCCGGGCTGGGACCTTGCAAAAGGTGAAATGGAGTATCAATTAAAATTGGGGCTACCGTATCCTAATAGTCCAACCGAACTGGTTGTGCAATCTGATCTTGTTGGTGTGTCGTTGGAGTTACCAGCTTTTCTTGCCAAAACAAAGTTGCAAAAAAAGCCCTTGTCTTTGACTTTTGGGCTTAGCGGTGAAGAATTACTGCCAATTAGTTTAAATTATGATGAGGGTCTAAAGGCTGCAGTAAAAGTAAATTTAGCTAAAAAGCGACTGGAATCAGGACAGATATTAGTCGGTACAGGCGCTGTTCAACAGTCGACCCAACCAGGTCTAAAGTTAGAAATTAATCAAGACACATTAAATTTACATGAATGGCTGGCCATGTCAGGCCATAAAAATGAAGAAGGTGGTGCTCTAAATAACATTCGGGAAATTAAAATACATAGCCCACATGCGCAATGGAAAGAGAGTCCTTTGGGGGCTTTAGATCTGATTTTGACTCCAGAAAAAAGTTATTGGTCCGGTATTATCAAAAGTGATTTGGCTAGCGGTACTATAAAAATTCCGAATAATGTGACTGGCACAGAAAAAATTAATTTGAGTTTGACTGCTCTTGATCTATCTGCCCTAAAGTCAGTTGAGCCAACAGCTAATAATGAAACAGTCAAAGAGGTGGAGTCTAGGGCAGTTTTGTTACCTACTGAACTTCCGTTGTTTTCAATCAATAGCGATAACACCTACTGGCGCTCGGTCAATCTGGGACAATTAGCCATAGAAACTGAGCGCATAGATAATGGCATGTTGCTTAAGCATTTCAATTTGGTGGGCAAGGAACAAAAATTACAAATTTCAGGTGATTGGAAAGAAAAAGGCCTGCATTCTGAAACTCGGTTACAAGGTCGCTTAGAGCTTTCTAATGCGGGGCAGACGCTGAACCAACTCGGCATTACTAAAGACTTAGTGGATACCAAAGCGGTTATTGATTTTACGAGTAATTGGCATGCGGCTCCTTATGATTTTTCTTTGCAGTCTATGCTAGGAAAATTAGATGTTAATGTTACAAATGGTCGAATTCTTAGCATAGAACCAGGCTTTGGACGATTATTGGGTATATTGGCTATGGAACAGTGGGTTAAGCGATTACAGCTTGATTTTAGTGATGTCTTTCAACAAGGCTTGTCTGTTAATAGCATTACCGGTCATTTTAATATTTTGAATGGTAAAGCAATGACTCGTGATTTAGTGATAGACGCAATACCTGCCAAAATCAATATTTCAGGACAGACTGATTTCATTAATAAAAAATTAGATGAAGTTGCAAGTGTGATTCCAAAAAGTGCTGATGCTGTGCCTATTGCTGGTACAATCATGGCCAAAGTTACGGGGCTCATTGGGCGTACATTAACGGGTAAAGATCAGGAAGGTTTTTTCTTTGGGTCACAGTACCAAGTTAAGGGCGGCTGGGACGATGCACAAATTATTCCATTACATGAAAACGAAGGCTTGCTGCAAAAAACTTGGAATGGGATTACTGGCTTTCCATGGGTACAGCAACCTAAAAAACAATAATAGGGAGACGACATGAGTAAATGCGCGGCCATACAAATGGCATCAAGTCCAAATATCAGTTTTAACTTGCTGGAAGCCGAAAAATTGATTGCAGAAGCCGTTAAGGCAGGTGCAAAGCTCGTTGCTTTGCCTGAAAACTTTGCCTTGATGGGCGATCATGAATCCGACAAACTTAAAGCTAAAGAAGTTGATGGTACAGGGCCAATACAACATTTCTTAGCGACTACCGCTAAAAAATATGCAGTATGGATCGTGGGTGGCACTATTCCATTAGTAGCGAATGATGACAATAAAGCACGGGCTGCTTGTTTAATTTATAACGATAAAGGCGAGCGAGTCGGGCGCTATGATAAGGTGCATTTATTTGATGTTAATGTACCTGGCACTGATGACGTTTATCGCGAATCCGACTCTGTCGAGCCAGGCGTAGAATCACAGGTTTTTGATACGCCTTTTGGTAAGTTAGGTGTAGCCGTTTGTTATGATTTACGCTTTCCAGAATTCTTTCGAAAAATGAGTGAAGAAGGCGTTGATATTTTAGTGGTACCTTCCGCTTTTACTGCAGAAACCGGTTCTGCTCATTGGGAAATATTGTTACGTGCAAGAGCGGTAGAAAACCTTTGTTATGTGATTGCACCTAATCAAGGAGGCTTTCATCTTAATGGTCGTAAAACTTTTGGTCATAGTATGATTGTTGACCCTTGGGGTACGGTGTTGGATTGTTATAAAACCGGTGGTGGTTTTGTTATGGCGGATATTGATCAAGAGAGAATTGAAAAAGTTCGTGGTGCTTTTCCTGTTTTAAATCATCGTCGTTTTTTTTGTGAGTAATATGAACCTTATCGTTAAAATCTTATTATTGTCTTTAGGATTAGTTTCTTGTGGAGGGCCGGCTGAAAGTCGTTATCGAGATACCGCTATGCTAGAACGTCCTCCCATTTTACCCGTTACCCATCAATCAACTGAGCAGTTGGCTGTGGATGATTCTAAGTATGGGCAAAGAAAGTTGCAGCAAGAGATTGAAGAGCCCAGTTTTTACATGACGAGCACAACACCGCCGCTATTAATGATTAGGCAGCCGTTTGAATTGGGATGGGATACTTTAGGACATGCTTTAAAGCAAGATTATGTAAGGGTTACTTATCGTGAGCAAGCAAAAGGACTTTATTTAATAACTTATAGTCCTGAAGTATTAGATGAGAAAGACAGCGGTTTTTTTGACAAAGCCCTGTCTGTCTTTAAGGATGTTCGTCAGGAAGAATATTATCTCTTAACAGTCACTCAGCAACACTCTGAAACCCAAGTGAGTATTTCAGTTAACACGCAAAAAAAGACTTTAGATGGATCTACGCCCTCAGCAGAAGATGCTAATCAGCTCTTGTTGTTGATTTATAAATCGATGACTGATAAGCCGCAGTCTGATAAAAATGAAGAGAAGAAAACGGGTCGTCGCCATAATTAAAGACTAATAATAGTCTTTGCGCATCCTAATCCTGCCAACCGGTATCGTTAAAATTAACTAAATGTTCTGATGAATTTATTAAATCTTGTAAAACAATCTATTTTAATGCCAGTAGGCATACAAGATAGTGATATTGAAAAAATTATGAGCCGCTTGCTAAGCTCACCCGTGGATGCGGCAGATATTTATTTTCAGTCCAGTCATAGTGAATCTTGGGTTATGGAAGGCGGTATTATTAAAGAAGGCAGCCATAATATTGAGCAAGGTGCAGGCGTAAGAGCGGTATCAGGTGAAAAAACCGGCTTTGCTTATAGTGACCGTATTGAATTGCCGGTATTGTTGGAGGCAGCTAACAATGTAAAGTCCATTGTTCGGCAAGGTCAAGAGGCACAAGTGGGCCTTAAACAGGCTGTAAATTGGCCGCAGTATTATCCTATCGCTAATCCATTAAAATCATTATCTGATCAGCAGAAAGTTGAATTATTGCAAAAGGTTGATACCGAAACTCGCAAATTGGATAACCGAATTGAAGAAGTTATTGTCAGTTTGGTGAGCGCTCATGAAAGCATTTTGGTGGCTAATCAGGATGGTTCTTTAGCGGCAGATATTAGGCCTTTAGTGCGCATGAATGTAACAGTAATAGTCGAAGAAAATGGTCGTCGTGAACAAGGCAGTATGGGTGGTGGTGGCCGTAGTGATTACAACTATTTTCTCGAACATGAGCGAGCGCTAAGCTACGGTAAGGAAGCTGTAAGATTGGCTTTGGTTAATCTGGAAGCAGAAGATGCACCGGCCGGAAATATGACTGTCGTATTAGGTCCAGGTTGGCCGGGTATTTTATTGCATGAAGCCATAGGCCATGGTTTGGAAGGTGATTTCAATCGCAAAGGTACTTCTGCATTTAGTGGTCGAGTCGGTGAAAGAGTTGCTTCTGATTTATGTACAGTGGTTGATGATGGTACCTTGCAAGGACGACGTGGTTCATTAAGTATCGATGATGAAGGTACACCGACAGAAAAGACCGTATTGATTGAAAACGGTATTCTTAAAGGTTATATGCAAGATAAACTTAATGCAAGATTAATGGGTGTTAAGTCAACAGGTAATGGGCGGCGTGAGTCTTATGCGAGCTTACCTATGCCACGCATGACTAATACTTATATGTTAGCGGGACAACATCACCCAGAAGATATTATTGGTTCGGTTAAAAAAGGTTTGTATGCTAAAAACTTTGCTGGAGGTCAGGTTGATATTACTTCCGGTAAATTTGTTTTTTCTGCTAGTGAAGCCTATTTAATTGAAAATGGCAAAATAACTCGTGCCATTAAAGGTGCAACCTTGATTGGTAATGGCCCCGATGTATTAACTAAAGTCTCTATGGTTGGAAACGATCTTGAGCTTGATAGTGGTGTGGGAACGTGCGGAAAAGACGGTCAGAGTGTCCCTGTAGGTGTGGGTCAGCCGACCTTAAAAATTGATGGTCTAACGGTGGGCGGAACCAGTGTTTAAAGCAGTATATTCAATGCTTGTAAATAACATTATCCAATAATTTAAGTAGCTTATGTCGAGTGAGCTAATGCTAACCCGACTTATTAAAAATACGAGAAAGCTGTGCAAAACCAAGAAGAAATTAATCGATTAAAAAATATTGTCCAAGACTTATTAGATGAGGCCAAAAGCCAAGGTGCAACGGCTGCCGAAGCTGGATTAAGTCAAGAAAATGGTCTGTCGGTGTCGGCGCGTTTGGGTGATGTAGAAACCATAGAGCATCATTGTGGACAAGGTTTAGGGATCACGGTCTATTTTGGACAGCATAAAGGTTCTTCGAGTACCTCTGATTTATCATCTGCATCAATTAAAGAAGCGGTGAGTGCAGCCTGTAGTATTGCACGTTATACCAATGCAGATAAATATTCAGGTTTGCCTGAAAAAGAACGCTTGGCAACTGATTTTCCTGATCTTGATCTTAATCATCCTTGGGATTTGAGTGTAGATGCCGCTATTGAACTTGCTATAGATTGTGAAGATGCTGCACGATCTTATCATGCTGAAATCAGTAATTCTGAAGGTGCGTCTGTAAATACTCATCAAGGTATACATGTAATGGGTAATAGCTTGGGGTTTCTTCAAGGTTATCAATCAACACGACATTCTTTGAGTTGTTCGGTATTGGCGCAGCGTGGTGAGAGTATGCAGCGTGATTATTGGTATAGCGTATCTAGAAATGCTCAAAATTTAGAATCTGCTGTAAGTATTGGAAACAAAGCTGCTGAACGTGCTTTGAGACGTTTAGAGGGACGTAGTTTAAGCACACGACAATGTCCTGTGCTTTATAGCTCAGAAATAGCATCCGGATTGTTATCCTCATTTATAGGCGCTATTAGTGGCGGTAATTTATATCGTAAATCATCGTTTTTATTAGATGCTATTGATACACAAGTTTTTCCTGAGTTTATCCATATTCATGAGCAACCACATTTAATTGGGGCTTTAGGTAGTTCTGCTTATGATGGCGAAGGCGTAGCCACTCATGCTCGTGATATAGTCAGTGATGGTATTTTACGTAGTTATGTTTTAAGCACTTATTCTGCACGTAAACTGGGTTTACAAAGTACTGGTAATGCAGGCGGCGTTCGTAATTTAACCATTGATCCAAGTGACTTAGACTTTCAAGGTATGCTTAAACTACTTGGCACAGGTTTATTGGTAACAGAATTGATGGGGCAAGGCATTAATATTGTGACTGGCGATTATTCCCGCGGAGCGGCAGGATTTTGGGTAGAAAATGGTGAAATCCAATATCCAGTTGAAGAGATTACCATTGCTGGAAACTTAAAAGATATGTTAAAAAACATAGTAGCTGTGGGCAATGATATTGAGTATCGCGGTAATGTGCGTACCGGCTCTATTTTAGTTGAGCAGATGTCTATTGCGGGCGAATAAGTGCTTAAGGCAATAGCGGCTTAGGCGTAAGTATTAACTATGCTTGGAGTAAAACAGCTTCAGCTGTTTTAAAGTGTAATAGCTGAAGAGACTGTGAAAGTATTATGGTTTTAGTTTCCCCCTTTGTAAAAGCATAGTTATCTACACAAGTTTCTTGTCGGCGTGGAAACTATAAAAAACACCGTAGGGGCGTATTGCATACGCCCATTTATTTAAAATCCAATGTTATAGGGCTTATTTTATAAGGGCGTATGCAATACGCCCCTACGATCTTCACCACAATGTTATCGTTCTTGCGTGGGAATGCTAACAATTATTTGTGTAGATACC
>CAIZMK010000136.1 GCA_903934035.1 uncultured Methylococcaceae bacterium | reverse complement strand
TGAGGAATAAATGCTTGCAGCACCGACTCAGGGTCATGAGTATCGGTCATTTTTGGAAAGTACGCTTTATTACCCAAATGCTGGCCATTGCGAATAAAAAATACTTGGACACAAGCAATATTTGCTTTGGTAGCGCAGGCAATAATATCTACATCGCCTTTTTCGCCACTGACAAAATGTTTTTGTAGTACTGAACGTAAACTTGCAATCTGATCTCGATATGTGGCCGCTAATTCAAAATCGAGTTTATGTGCCGCCTGCTCCATATTAGTAACTAACTGATCAATCAGCAGACTGCCCTTACCTTCTAAAAATAGAGTGGTACTGGCTACATCTTGGGCATAACGTTGTTTATCAATAAGACCTACACATGGACCGCTACAACGTTCAATTTGGTATTGCAGACAAGGCCTAGTTCGATTGCTATAAACAGTATCGTCACATTGACGAATAGGAAATAGCCTTTGCAATAGCTTTAGACTTTCTTTTACAGCTCCAGTACTTGGATAAGGACCAAAATAACGACCTTTCTTATTCTTTGCACCTCGGTGCAAACTGATCTGAGGAAAATCGTGTTCACTAGACAGATAGACATAAGGAAATGAACGATCATCACGCAAACAAATATTGTAGCGTGGTTTATGGCGCTTAATTTGCTGACATTCTAGCAATAGCGCTTCACCTTCGGTGTGAGTGACCGTGACTTCAATAGCAGCCACTTTAGTCATCATGACTTGCTGTTTGGTGGATACGGTTTGTTTTTTAAAATAGCTAGAAACGCGGTTTTTAAGATTCTTTGCCTTACCGATATAAATAATATCACCCTGGCTATTAAACATGGTGTAGATACCAGGACGTGTCGTTAAGCTTTTTAAAAAGGCCTCGCTATCAAAATTATTTTCGTAAGTTTCGGTGGACAAATATCATCCTAATTATCTATTTATGGTTGGCTAATACTAAATCTTAAACCATGTTACGCGTTTACCCAAATTGAGATTAGCTAACAAACCTGATTGTATTAAAGCATCTACAAGCTGTTCATGCTTCCGTGTACGGTCTTTAACTTGATACAAGTGGCCTTTGTGAGTTTGGATTTGTCCAAAAGTTTCGCCTTGTTCTAGCCTATTTAGCAACACTGAAAAAACCTCAGTACTAGTTTGCACAGCACGCCAAAATAAACTTAGCTCGTCATCAGTTGCTTTAATTTCAGGTGAAACATGCGCAATGATATTACCCGTATCTATCCCGGCATTAATATAATGCACAGTGCAGCCAACTTTTTCTGGCTGCTGATTATAGAGCGCCCAAAAAGTACAATCAGCGCCTCTATATTCAGGCGACAAACCACCATGTAAATTAATAATGCCTAAGCGACCCTTTTCTAATAAAGCGCCTTTTAGCAAAGAAGTACCAAACACCACTATTAAATCTGGTTGATAACGATCTATCAGTTTAATAACGTCTGAATGATTAATATACGGAACTTCTACTCTAAGCTCTGGATGGGTTAAATCTGGGATTTCATTACCAAAAAAGAACTCTGCTTCTTTATTGCCTCTATAACGTTTACGATCACGTAGCCAACGATTTAGTTTGCGCCAAAAAGTTGCTGGCCTTAATAACAGCTTTATTATTTTTTTAAAGGGATCATCATGACCACTTTCTTGAATAATAGCTAAGGGCTTACAAGCTCTAGCAACTTCATTTGCAAAATATAAATGCCTAGGCGATTGCCCACAAAGAATGATAACTGAAAGTTGTGACATAAAGAGTGTATTTATTGTGGAATATTAATACGTGCAATCTTAAGCATTAACGCATCTGCAAAGAACTTTGCAGCCCAATTGGGATATTCAAACATCGAATATCGCCCCCAAATAGGTGCGGAACCCGCAATCGCGCCTTTTTGAAAAGCATATTTTGTGCTCAAATGATGATTAGATTTTATAAAATCAAGTCCACGATCGACCGGTACTTTCAACTCATCAATACCTTGAGTATGAATTAAGCGCTGCCAAATAATACACATTTGCGCCAAGCCGGTCAGACAACAATAGTTAGCTTTAGGCGTCCAATTATCATCATAAACACCCGCTAACCAGCCATCGATTCCTTGTTGTGCTGCTTGCGCCTTAGAAGCTTTGATAGCCGCATCAATCATTTCTTCATTATCAAGTAATACACCACTCTCTAAAATGCCACGAATTGCATAAGCAATATTATGAGTAAAAGGCAGACCCTTTGCTGTAAAAGCATTGGTTTTAAACCACCCCGAGGCCGTCTGTTGAGTCATTGCCCAATGAATGTTTTTAATCGCTGCCTCCACTAAAATTTTCTCATTTGCGATTAACCCTGTTCGCAATAAAGCCCACGCTGAACGGGTATTATAAGTATGAGGCGTGTCGTTATGTTCCGAACGTCGCCAGCAACCATCGTCATCTTGCTGTGACAGCATCCAGTGCCCTGCCCTAACAGCCGCTACAAGACATTCATCCCGATCAAAAGCTAGATAGCCTGCAATCATCCCGTGCATAATTTGCCCGGTATTAAAAATAACCGGCTTACTACCCACTTCACCAAAATGACCAGGAAATGAACCTGTATCATTCTGTATTGATAGCTCCCAATCAACAATACGCGCTGCTCTTGTTATCAATTCTGGTTCAGACAAGACTTTTGCAGCTGCAAGCAAGGTTTCGATAATATAACCACTGGTTTCAGGATAACTTGGCAACCAGCCATCTTCAAAACTCCAACCAGCAGATACACCGCCTGCATCGGAATAACCAAGACGCTGATCTTGAGCATGTCCTATCCAAGCGATCACCGCTTTTAGATGTTCTTCGTCAGAAAGTTTTGGTTGTTTTGATAAGCCTGCTAGATCTTCACATATCAATGCGATATGTGCAGGTCGCCAAGGTTTATAGCGTAAGGGTAATTTAATTAATCGAGTTAATAACATAGGAATAAATGGTTTAGTCTAATCAGCGGTATAAAAAAGAATGAGATCGCTATCGCAACGTTTTTTAATAAGGTAAAGCTTGCACATTAGTCTGCCTTTAGTTGACGCCTATAGGTTTGCAAGCTTAGCCCCCCTTGACTAAATGACATTAGGAGTAAAGATGATTTTAAAATCTAAACTTGCATTAGCTCGATAGCTGGGGAATTACTTCACTCCAACTATCGAACTACCTATTCTTAAACAACTATAATACTAATTGGATCAGTCCAGACACCACCGCCGTTGCTATCGATTCCGCGCACGCGTACCCAATAGGTTTGTCCGGGAATCAGCCCTGTTACTATAATATGCGTACTCGTGACCGAAGAAATAGCGTGTTGCCAATTGTTTTCGATTTTTGGGTCGCTAGGGTTAATATGGACTTCATAGCTTCCAGCGCCAACTAACCTAGAGACTTGAACGTTTAAACTACCACTTAATTGCCCATGCGTTACTCGGAAATCTGAGGGCGCAGGCAAAAGTTGGTTACTGTTGCTATGCACGATGTCGTGACGAAGATCATAACCGGTGGTGGCTAGCATGGCAGTATCACCGGCAGCCATCAACTCCAGATACAAGGCTAGGCGCTTGAGTAAATCGGTTAAGGTTTGCCGAGTGACGTCGCGCTGGGCTATTTTGAGGGTGTCATGGGTAAGACTGGCATGATAAGCATCTTGGAATGCGCTGCTGGCAGCTTCAAGGCCAACTAACGTTAATCCTTGGCCTAACCAAGGCTCTTTATAATGGTTATTGCCGGTCAAGCAGGTAATGATATAAGCTGACTTTACTAAAAAATCATTTATATTCAAGCGGTCGAAGGTGACGATAAGTTTAGCTTGCATGGAAATTCTCACTATAGAGTAGATTTAGGCTCAGGATTATTGGTGCTAGAGAATTAAGCTTAGCTTATTTTTTTAAATTATCCAACCCTAACAGTAATTCATAGTTTTTTATTTTAGATGATTTTTTTAAAGTTGAGCTGCAGACCCTATATATACTAATTAGTAGTGGATTTTATTGTTACTTGAAATTGAGTGAGTCTAACTAAAAACCATGCGGCCTTGCCGTTGCAAAAGAGTTTTTTCAGAAAAAAATTTATCCCAAAACAACGGTTATAAGCACAAAATGATTTGTTTTTATTTCCTAACGAGAGCGCTAAATATAAAACAATTCGCTTTTGTTCTCTAATGACAGCGTTAAATACAGAACAATCCGCTTTTGTTCTCTAATGACAGCGTTAAATACAGAACAATCTGCTTTTGTTCTCTAATGACAGCGCTAAATTCAGAACAATCCGCTTTTGTTTTCTAATGACAGCGCTAAATTCAGAACAATCCGCTTTTGTTTTCTAATGACAGCGCTAAATACAGAACAATCTGCTTTTGTTTCTTAATGCATAGGTATCTACACAAGTAAT
>CAIZMK010000135.1 GCA_903934035.1 uncultured Methylococcaceae bacterium | reverse complement strand
CCCCTTTGTAAAAGGGGGATCGAGGGGGATTTTATTAAGTCATAGATTATTGATATTTAATAATAATTTTTTAATAGATCAAATCTCCCCTAACCCCTCTTTGCTAAAGAGGGGAATAAAAAGAATACTTTCACAGTCTCAATACGCCCCTACGGTGTTTTTTATAACTTCCAAGTCGATAAAGAAGCTTGTGTAACTTATCCATAGATTACAACAAGCCATGCTCTGCAAATGAATAAGGTAAGCCATCTCCTATAATAAAATGATCTAACACTCGTATATCAAATAAAGCTAGGGCTTGCTTAAGCTTATCAGTAATTTGCTTATCAGCCTGACTAGGTTCGGAAATTCCCGAAGGATGATTATGTGCAAAAATGACGGCAGCGGCATTATAGCTTAACGCTTGCTTAACCACTTCTCTAGGATAGACACTAGCACCATCTATAGTCCCTCGAAATAATTCATCCAATTGTATGACTCGATGTTGATTATCAAGAAATAAACAAGCGAATACTTCATAACTATAACCGCGCAATTGAGCGCTCAAATAAGCGCGAGTAATCTCTGGACTCGTTAAAGCACTACCGCGCTTTAGTACTTCATTAAAATGACGTTTAGCCATTTCAAGTACTGCTTGTAGCTGGGCATATTTAGCACTACCTAAACCCAAACCTAGACAAAATTGTTGTTGATCGGCATCTAGCAAGGCTTTTAATGAGCCAAAATCGGCCAGCAATTGTTGAGCTAAATCAACAGCGGTTTTACCTGGCGTTCCTGTCCGTAAAAAAATAGCTAACAATTCAGCATCGGTTAAAGCCGATGGCCCTCGCTGCAAAAGCTTTTCTCTAGGCCTATCTTCTGTTAACCAATCTTTAATTGTCATGGAGCAACCTTCTATATTGTCGGATTTTAAAACTAAACGAGCCAGTAATGACTTACACTAATCATCAGCAGCATAAAGCTATTTATCAGCTGATAATTTATGTAAACGGTTTTTTAAACCTTTTGATTCTGGAGAGAATCTAAGTCCAACTTTAATAGTATCTATTGCGTCTTGTTTCATACCTAGCGTTAAATAATAATCTGCTAATCGAGCATAAGCTTGATGATACTTATTATTTAATTGTATGGCTTTGTTATATTCAGTGAGCGCCGGCCCTGTTTTGCCCAATTTACCTAAAGCTTCAGCTTTGTATAGACTAACGCTATCCAATAATTCATGTTGACTAGTTGAATGTTCTTGAACATATTCGAACTCTGAAACTGCATTTTCATAAGATTTTTTATCGCCCCTATCTCCTCTAATGAGTGCTTTCATGCCATGACAAAAATGCTGAGTATGTTCGCCTGGCATAATTATATTTTGTTTGAGAGACTTAGCATCTTCTCTGAAGTTACCTATTGACAAACCCATACAAAATGGTGGTAATAGCCTAGCCTCACTTGCTGTAATGTAATACATATTTTGCAAAGTTGTCTCATCGGCTACGGCAGTGACTAGATGCAATTGAGCTAAAAATATAAATGATAAGGATAATTTAAATTTTTTCATAAGTAGATTTTAATAATGATTGTTAAAAATTGAGATCATTGCTTAGGTATAGAGTAAATAAGTAATAAAATTCCATCATAGGTTTAGTATTATTCGTTAATATGCTTTTTGTAATAGCCAACCATCTTCCCCAGATGGTACGTAACATTCATAGCTTCACGCATATAGACTAAATGTTTTACAAAGCGTAGATGTAAAACCAAAAAAATTTTTTTACATAACTGTAAAAACATAAACCTTGGAATACCAAATATTTTTTTTTCATTAAAATCGATGTCATATAAGCCTGACTTTTCACCTGCAATGTAATGAATTTTTAAAAAATACCCGCGCTTAATTTTTTCATCAGGTATTAAGTGTAAAATTTCCATTCTAGGCTCATAAATCAACTTGAATTTATTTTTTAGTAAATGACGAAACATCATACTATCTTCCCCTCCACCCAGAGCATTACCTTTACGATTATAGCGGGTATCGAATCGCAGGCCCTGATGGAATATCCGCATATTGTAAGCAATATTTCCGCTCCATATTGGGGTCGAGAGCTCATGAATTTGAAATCGTTGATCACTGTAATTAACCTCTCCGTAAAAAGGTAAAAGCTCATCGCTTAACCACTTTGGTCGTGAACTTAAAGACACGGATATTTTTCCACCCACGCAGTCGATTTCATCATCGAGCAATACATTAATAGCGGCCTGTAACCAGAATTTTCTAGGTAATTCATCGGCATCAATAAACGCCAAATATCGACTCGACAGGCTTTCTTGTATCGCTCGATTCCTTGCAAAAGCAATACCTTGTTCAAATTCGTTAACAAGGCGTAATGTAACGTTATGAGCTTCAGCAAGACGTGCAATGAGCTCTTGGGTATTGTCGTTACTGTTATTATTAATAATCAACACTTCAAAAGGAATTGAACACTCTTGTATGCTCAATTTTTCGATCAAGTTCGGTAAATAGTGAGCAGCATTGTAACAACATATTGCGACAGTGATTTGATCTTTAATGGGATACGATGTAATCATTTTTGACTTCAAATTTAATGCTTATATGAATTTTGTAACCATAAACTAACTAAGCCTTGCAAAAAGCCTTGTCCAATAATATTTCAAAGGAAAAAACCAACTTGCATCATTAATGCCAAAGATAACTTTTTGTTTAAGCTTCCAAGTTGAATCATCGCCATAAACTTCAATGCGATGTAACATCAATGGGTCACGCTCTTCATTATTAAAACCTGATCGTGTCGTGCAGGCTGTTTTAAATCCTGCTTGCTGTACTAATTCAGGCGTTTTTTCAGTGAGTAATCCATAAGGATAAGCAAAGTGCTTGCACTCAACACCCAAATGCTCTTCAATGATTTTCTTTGATTGGACTAACTCCCTACCCACACTATCATCATCTAATTCATTCAGTTTTGGATGAGTCACCGTATGTGAACCAAAGTCTATGCCCTGGCTTGCCATCTTTTTAATTTGCATCCAAGACAACATTTTGCATTCAGAAAAAGTCGGCATAGTCATCCACTGATTAGTTTTACCGATCAAACCAGTTGCTAAATAGATAACTGCTGGTATCTGATGTCGTTTCAAAATTGGAAAAGCGTTGCGATAGTTATCCTCAAAGCCATCATCTAAAGTTACCAAAAAAGCCTTGTCTGGTAACGGTGTTTGGTGAATATAATAATCTTCAATCGCTTTGATACTGACAGGATTAAACCCTGAGCTTAATAGCATTTGTAAATGTTGTTCAAATTGCTTAGGCGGACAAGCATATTTAATTTCAGCAGTCGTTTTTGGCTCTGAAATCATGTGATACATTAAGATGACAAAGCGCTGCATTGATTCCTCTTTATGTGATAACGACTATTCAAACCATTCATTTCTTATCCAAAAACAATAGCAATTGACTATATAAAGTTAATGGTAATAACGCTGGTATCAGATATTTAAGATCACCGAATTGCCATAAATCATTCTTTAACAATGTTCGAAATAATATTTGCGCGGATACAAAATCCCGCTTCCAAAATGCTTCAAAGGCGTGTTTGTACAACGGAGCATTAATCAATTCATTACGTATGGATAAATCCAAATGTTTAATAAGCTCGGTATGTTGAGCCGCGAAGTCTTTTCTAACGCGCCAAGCATCTAAGACTTGCCGCCATTTGACAGAAGATATTTGTCCATGATCATGCCAGCGGTAGAAAGCCAACACTTCGGGAACGAGAACGATATTTTGGGTGATCGCGGAAAGTCGTATCCAAAAATCATAATCCATCGCCGTAAAACAGCGGGTCGAAAACCCTTCTAACTTATTAACGATGCTTTTACGTGTAAGTGCCGCATGAATAGGCCACGGACAACCTTTTAAAAAATGAGCGAACAGGTCACCATCTTCATAAGCAGGTGGAACATACAACTGACCGTCTTCGCCATTTTCAACGACATTCTGCCAACCGCAATAACTTAAGTCTGCATTTGCCTTAATCAAGGCTAGATATAACTTTTCTAAGCAATCAGACGTCCAATAATCATCCGCATCAAGAAAAGCAATAAACTCTCCTTTTGCATATTGCAAGGCCAAATTACGCGCAATATAAGGACCACTATTCTTTTGCACAAGTAAGGTTATAGCAGGGTAGACTTTTTCAACTGCGATTAATAACTCAGGACTATTATCAGTCGAACCATCATCAACAATAATTAATTCAATATTGGAATAAGTTTGCTGAAAAACATTGGCGACCGTTGCTTCCAAAAAAGCTTCTGCATTGTAACAAGGCATAATGATGGAAATTAGCGGTTTTTTCATGAGCTTTTCTCTGTAATATAAAAAGGCAGTGCTTTTTCAACCACTCGTTGCCAAGTAAATTGTTCAGAAAAATGCCTGCAAGTTTGACTGTTAAAAGTCACTTCATCTTTTAAAAATTGCTGCAAGGCATCTTTAATATTTTCAACAGTGGGTTCTTCAACAAAAAAACCACTTACCCCATCACTAATCGCTTCAATGGCACCGGCTTGTCGAGTTGCTAAAGACGGAGTTCCGCAAGCAGCCGCTTCCAAATAAACAATACCAAAGCCTTCATGACTATTGGGTAATGTAGACGAAGGTAAAATAAATAGATCAGCTAATCGCATTGCAGCAATAACATTTTCTGTAGATTGCCGTCCAAGAAACTTAACTTTATTTTCTAAACCTAGATTTGTAACCTGCATTTCTAACGATGTTTTAAAAGAGCCATCACCAATAATGGTATAACGAAAATCGAATTGAGTACTTAATTGGCTAAGTGCTTCAAGCACTCTGTCTACATTTTTTCGTGGTTCTGATAAACGTGAAACAGTCAATAACTGGGTTATATCATTATTTTTGTTGCCCAGTGATGTAGCCAAAAAATTGTCGCTGACGCCGACTTGAGCAACCAATGTTTTACCTACACATTCTGAATAATTCTTCAGAAAAACCTGCTCAGTGTATTGACTATTGGCCAGAATAGCCTTTACTTTTGGTAACGCCTCTCTCATATATTTAGATGTTAGTTTATTGCCAAACCATCTGTCTAAGGGCGCAAGTAGATTAGCGTATCTCCAAAGTGGCCCCCAGCTTGCCAATGCAGGTGTTCCAATTAATGGATAAGGATTAAGAAAATCATTGCCATGAATGGAAACCACCACTGGCTTATCCGTTTCAAGTGCTAACCAACTATGAGCCGCATTCATGACATGCCAAGCATCAACGTCATATTGCTTCAAAATATCTCGATCTAATCGTCGGCAGAATTTCAATACTGGACATAAAGTAATACCAGGCATGGAAACTTCAATATTGTGATGTGTATGCAAAAATACTGTAACTTCATACCCAAAAGCCACCAAAGCTTTAGCAAATTCAGCAGCATAAATTTCTACGCCACCAATATCAGGAGGGAATTCTGACGTTACAATGCCTATATGCATAATTAAATCCTGTTATTGATTGACGCCAATAAGCCAATTTCGACTATTTATAATTAATTCACCATTAATCACTTGGCAACCTTGAGAATTACTCCATGTTAGAGCAGGGTCTTGCCCTGACATCCATGAAACGGTAACAGATTGGTCTGAAGTATTTACCAACAATAGTTCCACATGCTTACCATGAGACAAATTAGCCATCAGTAACTCTGAATTAAGTGCTAAGGGCTCTGATACTTGTTGATTAAAAGCTACTGCCTCTCCATTAGCACCTAATAAAGAGGGAGATATACCAAACTTAAGATCATGACACTCTAATATCGCCTCTGCCAACCATTGCCGATACTTCATATCAGGCTTTGCAAGACATCGATAATAAAGCGCCTCTGACCAAAAGCCGACTGAATAGCGTTTATCAGGGGATAAATCTCGGTAACGTTTAATCAGGCCGCTGTTTTGGGTAAAAGCCATCGCCTTATCCAAAATACATTCATCAAAAGCATCAGGAAAAGCATAAGCATGACGCGCCAAATCCATTAAATTAATAGTTTGATAATCTATCGCCCAAGTTCTTAAGGATAATTCACGGTCGATATAGCCATTGGGCATGACTAAGCGTGGATAGCTCGCTTTTATATCAGGCAGTTTTTTAATTAAATAACCTGCGGCGAAACGTTTAATAGCCCGCACTGAAAATGAAAGCTTACTCGCCTGCTCGGTAGGCAGCATGGTTAAACCGATAGCCCAAAACAAAGGTTTGTATAACCAGTCAGCGCTGTTCAGACCCAAAACTGCACGCGTCGAATTTAATGCAGAAATCACTAAATCTTGATATTGCTTATCACCTGTTATGCGCCCATAACGGCTAATAGCGATTGTTGTATCCAGATGGGTATTTAATACCAGCATATTCGATAGGTTTTTACCCAGCGTTTTATTGGCTATCCATTTAAATGGCCCGCTATTCATAGCCTGTTCGGATAACTCCAAAGAATCATGTAGAAACCAAATGCCACAATCGAGCTGATCAGTCGTTTTAGAAAGAAAAGCAACCGCTTTCTGTAAACTGGCTTTAACCTGAGGACAGCCAGTTCGTTGGAATTCATCCATTAACAAATGTACACCGCTGGTGTGCAAGCGGTAATGACATTCAGTGCTATCCGTCCACATGCCATGATACCAGCCACCATCATCGGCTTGTCGCTGAATCAATGACAAAACCAATTGTTGTTGAAAATAGCGATAAATCGATTTACCGGTTTTTTTTTCTAAGCCTGAGAAAACTGTATAAAGCGCATGCGCTTCATTTTCTGAAAAGCATTTTTTGTTATGCGGCCATGAATAACGTAAATCGTAAACTGCCCCATTAATCAAATGACGATATAAATCAGCAGGCTTATTAATACAGCCATGAGATCCCCAAAGAAAATAGCCTTGATTTTCTATAGGTAATAACGAATTAATTTCGTTATTAAAGTAGTCTTCATCAAATTGCCAGATTATTCCATCAGTGACAAAATTCTCTGAGCTACATATTTGAAATGACAAGCTATTGTAAGCATCCCAACGAAGACTACAAACTGGAGCCAGTTGTTCGCTCAAAATACAATTATCAATATTAATCCTACGATTTTGTGGTAAATCTGGAATCCAAAAGTAGGGTTTATTTTTTGTAAGCGGGGTACCTAAATATCCGCCAGACTTTATCTCCTGAAGCTGATAGGGACTATGAACTAGTAACTCGATATTGAGACCACCGCTCAGCCGAAGGAAGGCGCATTTAACCTTATCAAATTGATCTATAAGTAACTGCCCACCCTCAAATTCACGAACAGATCGCTTGGCGTCCTTAATCTGGATAATATAAGAGGAGTCTGTTGACTTAAAAATAGTAGATAGTGTTATTGAATGCATGAAATTTTATTTTTATAGTTAGATTTTTCTAGATTTAATTTAATAGATGCATTTGTTATTTATTTATACGTATTATTTAAAGCTCTAATACTTTTAGGGCAATCCCCAAAACTTCTTAAAAAATAATCCATAACACCACGTCGTTTGGCACGTAATGCACTAGAGAACCATGTATTCTTCCAATCCTTAGTTGCCCAGACCAGCCGTTTAATGAAAGAATCTCTTTCAGATTTTGATAGAATAAATGTAGGACAAAAAGACCTGCAGGAATCATCAATTAAAAGCACCAAATCTTTCAAAGATAGGTTTTTTTCAGCCCATAATAATCGGTTACGAAAACTGAAATATTGCCGTAATGGAGAGCTTTCACCAGAAAATGACGCTCCAACTTTATGCCAAACATAGGCAGTAGGAACCTGTTTGCAGCCATAGCCCGCTCGTGTTGCCCTCAAGCACCAATCAGACTCTTCCCATACCAAGAAAAAACGTGCATCCAGTAAACCGATAGAATGCGCAACTTCAGCACGAAAAAATAGTGCAGCACCGCAGGCATAGTCCGTTGCTGTGTTTATATTATTGGGCAACGTCTGATCTTGATAAGGAAAATCGAACACTAATTTTTGGGCATTCCATTGCGCTCCGGCAAACCAAACAGTATCAGGCTTATCCATATAAAAAAGCGTTGCACCAAATACCCCAGCATCAGGATTTTGTAAAGCAGCATTAGCTAATTGATCAAGAACATCAGGCGCTACGATGGTGTCATTATTTAGCAAAAAAATAAATTCGGCATCATGTTCTAGTGCATAACGAATTCCGACATTATTGCCTTCGGCATAGCCTAGATTCTGGCCGGTTTCGATAACCGTTAGATCTGGAAAATTAGTTTTTATTTCATGAACTGAACCATCGGTAGAGCCATTATCGACTACGATTATATTGTAATTTGTAAAAGTCAGCGAACGAAGAGAATCTAGGCAGGCTAGTGTATCTTCCACACCGTTCCAGTTTAGAAGGACAATCGATATATCAGGCGATTTTTGCATATTCATTGTGGTGGCAGACGATGCTTCGAATACCAAAGCGCGGTTATAAAAATTGTGCGGACCTCCAAAATAAATTGAGATGCCCGCCAATATATTTGCTTAAGCTGACGTGGATTAGTGGTATTTTTCAAAGAAGGAACAAATTCATCTGTTTTGTCTGTCGCCAGCGCATCGCGTGTAGCTTCCAGATAGGCGTGCCCCCATTTCTGGTCAGGTTCTAAATGACAACCTTCGGCCCATTCATTCCAAGCATTTATAAAAACAATCTGTTCGTCACCTTTATAATTTTGCCGAGTTCGGGCGATTATTTTGTTCAGCCATTGTTTATAAATTCCAGGTGTGGAGCCAATAAAAACAGCAGCTTTAACACTACGTCGTGCACTATTGTCCCACATCGGAGAAACACAACGAAACCAAGGGTAGCTTGGTTCTGATTTAGATAACATTCCCTGTACAGTTGCAGAATAAGAATAAACATGATTATCCCTAAAAACAGTAGGAAATAAGTTTAATTTTGTCAAGAGACTTGCCAGACCACCACGAAACAATGTCACTCCTGCCTTGGATGAGTCGGGTGAAAATTCAACTGCTGCATCGAATCCTATACTGTTGGGATCAACGTCTTTTACAAAATTTTCAACACGAACCAGATAAAGTCCTCTCAATCCAGCTTTCTTTACTTCTTCCTGCCAAATAGCTACCGTTTTGATAGGATCGGGTAACAACTCGGTACGGTAGACTAAGAACAGAGGTTTTCCATTAATGCGTATATAGCGAGAATCCTCAAACGCAGGAATCAAACTGCGAATGTGCTCTAAATCATCTTCATGACTGTAATTCTGCTCTAAGAGTATATCCTGAGAACCGCCGCTCCATGTTTTAGTCCAGTTTTCATTGGCCCAGCAGAGGCAAAAAGGGAGATCGGGAGTTCCAGAAGCTAGAATTTCATTTACCGGTCGCTCAAGAATTCTTCGGCCATTAAACCAATAGTGATAATAACAAAAACCATGAATACCATATTCTTTTGCCAGCGCTGCTTGCTGTTCACGCACTTCTGGTAAACGCAAGTCATAAAAACCTAGGTCTGCTGGCATGTGCGGCTGATAATGACCAAGAAAGAGTGACTTAGCTTTAGTCACATTAGTCCATTCAGTAAAGCCCTTACCCCACCATTCATTGTTTTCGGGTACTGGGTGATATTGGGGAAGGTAGAAGGCAATGGCGCGAACTTTTGTCATTATTTTGCTCTATGTATTTTGTCTGCTAAGTCGTTTATAGAATGTATCAATATGCAATACACACCACCTGTAATTGATTCAACTTACTTCCTTAAGCAGATCCCATTAAGATGAAGTTTTTTGTTTATAAGGATTAATTAAAGCTATCCCAGAAATTAAGTACTATTTATTGGATATAGTTTTTTTTATAACTTCCTGAATACCCGCGATATAATGTTCTACACTAAATCTTGATAGGACATCTTGCCTCCCTGCGATTCCAAGCTCCCTAGCAAACTGGGGATTATCGAGCAGATGAATAACGGCTTTAGTTAACTCCTTCGGTTCCTTAACTTTAACAAGCAATCCTGTCACGCCTTCCTGGACCACCTCTTCTGGACCGCCACAACGAGTTGAAACAACGGGCGTTTCCAAGGCAAGTGCTTCTATGATTGTTAACCCGAACGACTCTTGTTCTGAGGAAACGACTAAAATATCAATCCCTGCTAAAAGTTCGTTTTTTCTGTCTTCTGGCCACCAGCCAGTCAATTTAACTGATGAGGCCAAGCCTAATGACTTGATTTCTTCCTTAATCGAGTTGGTATAACTTTCCGACCCTGCCCCAACAATAATAAATACGACGTCTTTGTTATCTTTAACAATTTCATGAGCAGCAGCTAAGAATGTTAAATGATCTTTTCTTGGCTGTAATGCACCAACCACTGCGACAATTTTTTGAGTTGGATTAATTCCGAGACGTTTTGCTATAGCATCATGAGCATATACTTTGTCAAACGTAGCTGGGAATGATAATCCGTTATAAACGATGTTCGTTTTTTTTGTGAATAATGGATAAGACTTCGCTAAACTGTTAGAACAAAAAATAACAACCTTAGAAAAACTATTTATGATGAACGAATACAAACAAAAAGGTAGCAACGGTATGAGTTCACTATTACCAAGTATGGGTTCATGAATATGCCAAATATGCGGGGTATGTGTCATGTGAGCCGCAACAGCACCTTCAATACAAGTTACAGTATTGGTATAAACCAAATCGATTTGATTATTCTCAATCAGGTGTGTAATTGCCCAACTTCTCGCGCGCAAGGTTTTCAATAATATTACAAAGTACGAAAAACGCTGGTTGCGTGATACTGAATTTATTCCAGGCACCCAGTGACTCATATGCCGGACGAATACCGGCATACCCATTTCATTAACCGCATGACTCAATTTACCCTCATAAGGAACTAGTAGGAATGGCTCAAAGCGACTACGATCAATAGTGGTCAGTAATGTTAGGAGAGTTTGTTGTGCTCCGGCCATGCCGCCATCATGTGAGACAAATAAAATTCTCATTTTAACAATGTCTGTATCTGGTTTTTGGATAGTCTTAGATTCAATTTGTAAATTCATAGATTCTTTTAAAAAATAATTCTCACCAAAATCAACGTTACTAAGTTAATAAAAAACAACATAAATTTATGGTATTACAATGAAGAAATCATCACTAATTTTCTCAGTCTATACATGATATTAATTTATCTTTTCCACTTACCTCCGCTTTATAAGTCAAATAGATTCTTTTACAAATATAGCTTGATAGGCATGAGACAATTTTGTATATCCATTTTTTTCAAGATAAGGTACCAGTAACATTCCTTTGCCATTAGGCCACTTTATATCCATTTTTGTTTTACCTAATTTATTAAGAGATTCTTCAATCCAAGGAGGTAAATACTCTTCAGAATTGGGAGTATCATCTATCATAATAATAGTTTTTGAATTTAATTTATCTTCAATTGCTTGGAATTCTTTAAGTGCATGTTCAGCTGCAGGTAAAGGGTTTAACATATCAACATCGTAAGAATCTATGTAAAAACAGTCTATTTCGCTATTAATATTTTTTAGTTCTTTAAGTGAATCGTTACAAATAACATTGGTTTTTTCTGATGTTGTAGAGTTAACTTTTAATACTGCTATTGAATCAATATCTATTGAAGTAACCGAACCATCATAATAATTGACAAAAGTATCAAATATATAAGTCGAGGCACCATCACCCGTAATATTTTCCATTCCAGATCGACTTGTACCCGTTTCTATGATGTTATAAAAAGATTTATGTTGGTTTTCTAAAAGTTTTAACAATGTATTAAAAGTATTCTGTCTGATGCCCAATTTGGAGTAGAAATTATTTCTGTATCCTTCTGTTGCGGTGAATCTTTGATTTGTACAATGCCGATATTTTGTACGTAACATATTTGCAATTGACATGTTGTATATACCTTATTTGCAAAAAAAATTTAGATTGCTATAGAACAACGCGCTGATTATTGCTGTATTTATCAATTAATCGACTGCGGATTGACTTGCCAACTAACATCAAGAGGAATAAATCCAGCTTCCTTAATGTACGATAAAGATTGGTCTTTCGAAGTAACATATATCTGTACTACATTTTCCCCATAAGAAACCATGACTTCACCATCAGCAATTCCCAAGCGTAGTGCATAGACCCCAGGATTAAAGGGGAAGCGGGCAACTTTACAAACAATATGATGATTTCCCGCTTCCAAGGGTGTATTGAAAAAAAAGTTTAAAGAATCTCGGCTCGCTAAATAAATGAAGTCAGTGGTATGAAAACCAATACCAAAAACTGGTTTTTCGATTCTCTTATGCACGAAGTAATCAATATGGAGATAAAGATCATCCTGAAAATCAAGCTCTTCTATGCTATTACCATAAACATCAGCTAGTTGTACCAATACTATATCTACGCCTTCACTCATCAAGGAGGAATTATTTCCAGAGGCCAGTTGTTGGTGTATTTTTTCATCGCTCTGTTTATAGAACTGATTACATACTTGAATGGCATCTCCAATTGCAGCAATACGTCCATGATCCAATAATATTACTTTAGGACACAGTCGCTCAACCTGGCGAATATTATGACTCACCAGCAAAACGGTTTTGCCTTGATGAATGATCATATCTTCCATACGATCAAAACACTTTCTTTGAAAAGCCAAATCACCTACAGCCAACACTTCATCAACGATCAAAATATCTGCATCTAAACTAGTCGCAATCGAAAAGCCCAATTTAACGGACATTCCCGAACTATACCGCTTTACCGGTGTATCAATAAATTGTTCTAACTCAGAGAACTCTATAATCTCATCCATTTTTTTGTGAATGATTTTTTTAGGGATTCCTAAAATAGCCCCATTTAAGTAGATGTTTTCTCGACCTGTTAACTCCGGATTAACACCTGCACCAACTTCTATCAACGGAGCTACGCTGCCAAGAACTTTGACACTGCCTTTGGTAGGTTTTGATATATTGGCTAAATGCTTAAGCAAAGTACTTTTACCTGCGCCATTATGACCAATGATACCCACCACCTCACCCTGTTCTATACTAAAACTCACATCATCTAAGGCTTTAAAGTTTTCTCTTTTATGAATAGGCCTACCAAGCAAGCGCCTATAAGAATTAGTTATATTTTCTTTAAGGCTAGTAATGTGACCCAACTGATATTCTTTAGTTAAATGAGTAACTTCAATAATAGGCATAAGAGTGTTTAGTCGTAAGATTAGTTAACAAATTAAAAAGAGGTTGTGGTTTAAATAACATCAGCAAACCAATTTTCAGCACGCTTAAAATATAGATAACTGAGTGGCAATATTACTAGCGTTAAAACTAAGCCGGGATAAAGTGCTTCGAAATCTGGCGGCAAACCCTTAAGCATGACTCGTTGAAAACTGTCTATAATTCCTGCCAAAGGGTTAAGTGTATATAGTGTATACAAATCATTAGACCAATGACCGGCAGCCTGCTCTTCTATCAGTTTTTTATGCACCAAACTCAAAGGATACATAACAGGTGAACCATACATTAATAACGATAACACCACCGGCAAAGCCTGTGACATATCTCGGTAATAAACATTAATAGCTGCACCAAAAAAACTAATACCTAAAGCCACTATCATTGTATATAAAATAACAACAGGAACCCACAAACTGTAAACAGTAGGCATCATCTTATAATAAAGCATCATGGCAGCTAGAATGCCAAAACTAATTACCAACTCCACTATTTTTGTCACCATCGCAGTAATGGGGAAAACTTCGCGAGGAAAATATATTTTTTTAATTAAGGCCGCATTAGAGGTGACACTACTCACACCTTCCGATGCTGACTCTTGAAAAAACACCCAAGGTAACAGAGCAGCAAAAGTCAATATTGGATAAGGAATATTACCGGTATCGATACCCACAAAACTTCTTACCAAGGTAAATATCAACATGAGCATGATGGGTTTCAAAACCGCCCACAATATTCCTAGATAAGATTGCTTGTAACGTATAACAATATTTTTCCAAACGAGAGCTGCAACCAGTTCGCGGTAGTTATAACAATTTTTAACAATTTTTATCATAATTATTTGACTTGCCAACATCTAGCATTAAAGAAGAAGTACGAATTTCAGTTGAATAACTTTATGATTACAGCAGTGACTCAATTGTTAGCATTGAATAACTTCTATTCTGAGTCTCTGAAGATTCTATTGATTAACTAATCACTTAAAATGCAATTATAAATTAGTTTCTTAGTTACGCCGCTTTTTCAAGTTGGGTAGATAATATCAGCTAATAATCGAGCTGTCTTTATTAATTTCTATTTAATTACTCATTAATTCATTAATACTACGAAAAACATCAAAAAACATATTCCTAGTCAAACGCTTAGTTTGAATGTTATATCGACTCGTATGATAAGAATCGATCAATGTTCGCCCACCTGGCAAGGCATGCTTTGCCTTATGAGCAAATTTAGCATTACTCTGTTTTAAATCATAAGCCCTCAACACAGCCTGATGAGCTACCGTACCTAATGCTAAGATAATTGCTTTTTCTGCCAGAATATTAAGTTCTGCCGCCAAAAAACTATTGCACTGTATTATCTCTTTACCCAAAGGCTTATTTTGAGGCGGCAAACATTTAACAGCATTAGTAATACGACATTTTTTGAGTATCAATCCATCAGACAAAGATTCAGAGTTAATTTGATTACTATATCCAAACTCATAAAGCGCTTCATATAACAGCAGCCCTGCATAATCGCCGGTAAAAGGCCGTCCTGTAGCATTAGCACCATGCATGCCTGGTGCCAAACCTACAATTAATAATTGTGGATCAACGTCACCAAACGCTGCAACTGGTCGAGCGTAATAATTAGGATGGAGGTCTTTTACCTCAACTAAAAACTGATGTAGACGCGGACATTGAGTGCAGTTTTGATCAAAAAAAGGAGTTGCATCCATAAATATTTAAAGCTTAAAAATGATATTAATAAAACCCGAGTCTACCTTTATGCCAATCAAATGTGTATAAAATAATTCATGACTAACATCAGCAGTGACTATATTATTGGGCAGAGTCGTTTAATTAAATTGTAATTAGAAATTAAATATTAACAACTAAACATACACGACAATTATCTTACAGTTACAAGGACTGCTTAATTAGTTATCTCTCAATTAACAGAAAGTTTTTACTACAAATAAGTTCTTGTACCTTAAATAGCGGGCATATTACCGCCTTTCTCGCGCAATTCTTTCTCTTAAAAAGCGACGATAATAGATCAACATTAATTACTTTGTTTTTTCAAAGCAGTTTCACTAAAGAATAAATGGAATATAGACCTAGGAACTCCTGATGGCTGATGAAGACAGTGATGCTGAGAAAACCGAAGACCCCTCATCACAACGACTTGAAAAGGCCAGAGAAAATGGTGATGTTCCGAGGTCGAAAGAATTAGCTACTTTTACGGTACTCATGGCTGCTGCCTCTGGATTTTGGTTGTCAGGTGAAGCCATCATTAGACAACTCAAACACATGCTCTCTAAAAGCTTAAGTTTTGATCGCTTACATGTTATGGATCCTGCACTATTAGGCGCAGGCCTATTACAACAGTTTATTGACTTACTGCTTACTTTAGCGCCTTTTGTTGCTTTATTAATGCTCGCAGCAATAGTCTCACCGATGTTGATTGGTGGTTTTTTATTTAGCACCAAGGCCTTAGGGCCCAATTTTGGCAAATTAAACCCGATGTCAGGCTTAGCCAACATGGTTTCTACTCATGCATTGATTGAATTATTGAAAGCTATCGGAAAAACAATATTGGTTGGTATCGTCGCTTGGACTGTCATGAGCACCCAAATTGATGATATATTTGCCTTATCTGCACAATCGCTTTCTGTAGCGAGTGCTGAGCTAGGTCATTTAATGCTAACGACCTTTACAGCGTTAGTCAGCGCACTAGCTCTGATCGCTTTAATTGACGCGCCTTATCAAATGATTCATTATTCACAAAAAATGAAGATGACGCGTCAAGAAGTAAAACAAGAATCCAAAGAATCTGACGGCAATCCAGAAATTAAAGCTAAAGTTCGTGCCATGCAACGTGAAATGGCTAGGCGCCGCATGATGGCAGATGTTCCTACAGCAGACGTTATTGTTACCAACCCGACTCATTATGCCGTTGCAATTAAATATCCAGAAAATTCAAATCAAGCACCTTTAGTAATCGCTAAAGGCATAGATGAATTAGCCACCAAGATACGTGAAATTGCCGCTGAAAATAAAATTGTTATCATGGAAGTTCCACCTTTAGCTCGAGCCTTGTATCAACATACTGAATTGGGCGATGAAATTCCTGCACCACTTTATAGCGCTGTCGCACAAGTATTAGCTTATGTATTCCAATTACGTAGCTGGAATCTTGAGGGTGAAATCAAACCCGTATATCCCGATTTTGTAGAGGTTCCTGCCGACATGGATCCATTAAACTCCGAGACTAAAACATGAATATAGGCAAGTTCTTATCAGCCATTAACTCAAAAGCGCTGGCGGCTCCCGGACTAGTTATCATCATGCTCTCGCTGATGATTTTACCGGTCCCCCCTTTTGCCCTAGACATATTTTTTAGTTTTAATATTTCAATTTCCGTTATTGTCTTATTAACAGCCCTTTATACGGTCAGCCCACTTGACTTTATGGCTTTCCCTGCGGTGTTGTTATTAACAACTATTTTACGGCTATCGCTTAACGTTGCCTCAACGCGTATCGTTTTAACAGAAGGACATAATGGCCCTGATGCCGCAGGAAAAGTAATTGAAGCCTTCGGTCACTTTTTGATTGGTGGAAATTATTTAGTGGGCGTGGTGGTTTTTATCATTCTGACCATTATTAACTTTATGGTTATTACCAAAGGTGCTGGACGTATAGCCGAGGTGGGTGCTCGCTTTGCTTTAGACGCGATGCCTGGAAAACAAATGGCTATCGATGCTGATTTAAATGCTGGGTTAATTGGCGAAGCAGATGCACGTAAACGTCGTAAAGAAGTCTCCCAAGAAGCAGAATTTTATGGCGCGATGGACGGTGCTAGTAAATATGTGCGAGGTGATGCTGTTGCAGGCATTATTATCGTAATCGTTAATATGGTCGGCGGCCTCGTCGTTGGCATGGTACAACATGACTTAGCTTTTTCAGAGGCGATTGAAACCTATACCATGCTAGCGATTGGTGACGGCCTAGTTGCACAGCTTCCCTCTTTAATTATATCTGTAGCTGCGGGTGCCGTTGTCTCGCGCGTGGTAAGTGATGAAGATGTCGGAACTCAATTAGTCACTCAGCTTTTCATGAAAGCTCAAGTACTTTATATTACAGCGGGTATTGTGGGTGGATTAGGAATGATTCCTGGCATGCCTCATTTAGCTTTTTTGTTTCTCGCTTTATTAATTGGCGGCACAGCCTATTATTTCCAAAACAAACCTCCAGTTACTGCTGATGCAGAGGTTGAAGCTGCAGCCGTTATCAATCCTGACATGGAAGAAGTAACTTGGCAAGATGTAGTACCTGTTCAAGCATTGTGCCTTGAAGTAGGTTATCGTTTAGTACCCTTAGTTGATAAAAATCAAAATGGCGATTTATTTCGTCGCATTAGAGGCGTACGCAGAAAATTCACTCAAGATATGGGCTTTTTACCGCCCGGCATTAATATAGTTGATAATTTAAGTCTAACACCCACTGGCTACCGGGTAACATTAAAAGGCGTTGAAATTGGTAAAGGAGAGTCATACCCAGATCAAGTGCTCGCTATTAATTCAGGCATGATTACCGAAGATTTACCTGGTAGAAAAGTGACTGACCCCTCATTTGGACTACCTGCAGTATGGGTCAGTACATCATTACGCGAGAAAGCACAGGGCATGGGTTATACTGTCGTTGATGCTAGTACTGTAGTTGCAACCCATCTCAGTCAATTGCTAATGAAATATGCAGCTGAATTATTAAATAGGCACGCACTCCAAGCTTTGCTTGACCACATGAACACTGAAGCACCAGGGTTAGTGGATGAGTTAATACCAAAGGTAATACCATTACCCATACTACAAAAAATCTTACAAAACTTATTATCTGAAGATATTCATATTAGAGATATGCATACTATTTTTGAAACCATCGCTGAATACGGACCTCAAACTCAAGACGCTAGTTTACTCACTTCAATGGTGCGTATTGCATTAGGTCGCAGCATACTCGAACAAATTATTCCAGGTAGCCAAGAAATACCGGTAATGGCTTTAGATAATCGACTAGAACAATTATTATTACAATCGATGCAATCTGGCAACCAAGATGGAGGAGGCATTGAACCGGGCCTCGCAGAAACTTTAGTGACTCAGACAGTAAGAAAAGCTCAAATGCAAGAGGATTTAGGCTACCCACCTATATTGTTAGTCCCCGCGCCTCTTCGAACCATGCTAGCTCGATTTTTACATCGAACATTACCAGACCTTAAAGTATTGTCTCAAGCAGAATTACCCGACTCTTATACTATTAAAGTTACTAACTTTGTCGGAGCTGCTGCATGAAAACTCAGCGCTTTTTCGCATTGACTGCACGCGACGCATTAAGCCAAGTTAGAGAATCTCTCGGGCCTGATGCCATAATTTTATCTAATCGTTCAGTTAATAATGGAGTCGAAATTCTAGCTTCGGATGAACGCGAATTTGCTTTAGCGATTGAAGAATCGAACGTAACAAATCCGCCCCAATTGGATCATATAAAACCAGAAGTAATTCAAGAGACTCCAACAACAAATGATATTTCTGCCATCATGGAAGAAATCAGATCGATGCGAGGCTCACTTGAAAACCAGTTGTCAGCTTTATCATGGACAAGTCAACAGCATCAACACCCCGCAAAATCAGGTATTTTACGTGAATTATTAGCTATGGGTTTTAGCGCTAGTTTATCGCGATATTTAGCCGAAAATGTTCCTGCAGAAATTGATATTGAACAAGGCCTGCAATGGTCAAAAGATACCCTGATGCGAAATTTATCTATTATAACCAATGAAGATCACTTTTTAGATCAAGGTGGTGTGTTTGCTTTAGTTGGTCCCACTGGTGTTGGTAAAACCACAACAACCGCTAAACTTGCAGCACGTTGTGTAATGCGCCATGGCGCTTCTAAATTAGGCTTAATTACTACGGATAGTTACCGGATTGGTGCACACGAACAACTCCGAATTTATGGGAAAATTTTGGGTGTTATGATTCATTCAGTTCGAGATGAAACGGACTTACATATCGCTTTAGATGAACTAAAAAACAAACATACCGTAATTATTGATACGGTAGGTATGAGTCAGCGCGACCAAATGGTTGCAGAGCAAATTGCTATGCTATCGGGGGCTAGAAATCCTATTAAACGCATATTATGCATGAACGCGACTAGCACTATTGAAACCCTTAATGAAGTGGTTACCTCTTATCGCGGCTCTGGCTTAACAGGTTGTATATTAACGAAACTTGATGAAGCTGTTACCTTAAGTAATGCCTTAGATGTAATTTTACGGCAAAAACTTAAACTTTTTTATGTAGGTACTGGCCAGCGTGTACCAGAAGACCTGCATTTAATCGATGCTGAAAAATTAGTAGGCCGTGCTTTTCAGCATCGCCATGCAAAAAGTGCAACCCGCTATGAAGAAAGTGAACTACCTTTATTAATGACAAACGACACCACTCACAGCAACCCAAGTAAACAAACCAATCATGTCAAGTAATTCACGCCAAGATCAAGCAGATGGCTTACGTCGTTTAATAAGCGCTAACTCCACTAAACACATTGCCTTTTTATCAGCTATTCCTGCTGCACAAAAAAATGCAGTATTAAATAACCTGGCAGCAGCATTAGTTAATAAAGGTAGCGATGTGCATTTACTGGATGCTAGTCTCAACAATCAAGGCATCAGTTCTATTTCAGACCAGCCTCAAGGTATTTACTTATCTGATTCAACTGAACTCAATAGCGATTTCAGTCAATTTATGTTTGAACAAAGCCGAAGTATTTATTTTAGCAAACTATCGAGCAACCCTATCAATAGCCTAAAAGATCAGCCCTCGGCACTCGAAAGCTTGTCTCAAACCTTAATTAATATTAAACCAGATATCAATTTTTGCTTAGTTGATGTTTTTTTAGAAAATGACAATCCCTTTTTGCTACCTGCCTTATCAAATGCTGATATTATTGTATTAACTAACATCACCGCTGACTCCATTAAATCGGCTTACCTACAAATCAAGGCCTTACATGCACAATTAGGTCGCAGACCCTATCATATTCTGATGGTTGGCTCTACGCCTGAACAAGCTACCTTGATTCAAAACAATATGAGTCAAGCTGCAAAACTTTATTTAGCCGTACCATTAATTTCTATGGGTGCAATTCCTCAAGATGATTTCATATCTCGAGCCGCACAAATGGGTAAAACCGTTATTGACGCCTTTCCGACTGCTGTTTCTGCGGGCGTATTTAGATCTATTGCAACCAAGTTAGTTGAAGCTAACAATTAATATCAACATGCAGCAGCCATCACTTGAACATACCAATTTATTGAAGCTATTAATAAAAAAGGCATTTAATTTCAGTACACAGGAGGCACTATGGATTGGGGAAGTTTAGCAGGTCTAATCTTAGGCTTAGTTGTGATCATCTCTGGACAATGGATAGATGGATCACCACTAGGATCTTTATTACATCCCACGGCCATTATCATCGTTTTAGGTGGAACGTTAAGTGCCGTATTATTGCAAAATGGCTTATCCAATCTTATTCGTGGCATTCGTATGCTACGACGAGCCTTTGTACCTTACAGCGACTTTTATCCAGAATTAACAACCACTATTCAAACCTGGAGCACTACAGCTCGTATGGAAGGATTTTTAAAGTTAGATCGGCATATCAATACCTATCCAGACCCCTTTATAGCAAAAGGCTTACGTTTAGTAGTGGATGGTGTCGAATTAGATAAAATTCGCGACATTCTTGACATAGACATTAATAGTTATGAGCGTAATCAACGCCAAGCTATTAAAGTTTGGGAAGCCGCAGGCGGCTATGCGCCGACCATGGGCATACTCGGTGCAGTTATGGGCCTTGTTAACACTATGGAAAATTTAAGTGACCCTCATTTAATTGGCCCAGGAATTGCTATGGCTTTTGTTTCAACTATCTATGGCATAGGCTTAGCCAATTTGGTTTTTCTACCTATCGCCAATAAACTCAAACAACATATACAAATTGAAATTCTAAAACGCGAAATGCTAGCAGACGCCTTATTGTGTATTAAACAAGGCGAGCACCCCATGTTAATTAAAGAACGCATGAGTAGTCATTGGCATCAGGATCGTAATTATGGCTCGTAAAAGAATTCCTGAAGATCCAGAGGATAAAGACCGCTGGTTAATTTCTTATGCCGACCTAATGACCTCGATGTTTGCATTTTTTGTCGTGTTATATGCCGTGTCATCAGTACAAGAAAAAAAGTTTCTGCAAATGTCGAGTTCCTTAGGCAATGCTTTAGGCAATCCCTCTGCGCCAATTTCATCAAAATTAGGGAATATCTCTAGCAATCCATTAATGTTAGAAAACCTTCAATTACCTACTGATTTTCTTGCTCCTGAGCCCATATCGGTATTAATACCCCCTGCCCTTGAATTAACCTCCATAAGCGAAGAGCCTACACCAGTTAACCCAACTGAAATAACTAAAGCAAATGAAGAACAACAAAAACTAGAACAAAATAAAACTCAAATCAAAAATATTGCCCATGAATTAGAGCAACGCTTAGCACCATTAGTCAATCAAGGCAAAGTTCATGTAACACTTTCAAACTGGGGAATTAGTATAGAAATCAACGCTAGCATATTGTTTGGTGCTGCAGAAGCTAAGCTTAATCCTGAATCAATACAAATTTTACAGCCTATTGCTGATATCCTAAAAGATCAATCACAACTAATCCATGTTGCCGGCTATACAGACAATAAAGTCATTAATAATGCCTATTATCCTTCAAATTGGGAACTTTCCGCTGCACGTGCTAGTAGTGTCGTTAGACTGCTTATTGATGCAGGCATTGACTCCAAACGTTTAGCTGCAGTTGGCAACGCTGATAATCAAGCCATTGCCACAAATGCCACCCCTGAAGGCCGGATGCGTAATCGAAGAGTTCAACTTTCAATTATGGCTAAATCAACCGAAGAATATCCATCAGCATCCAGAAACGAAATCCACTAAGCATTAAAACTATTATTCTATCTATCATTTATATTCTTAAATTGCACTTATTTATTATTGAAAATATTTGCATTGACTTTACTTTTGTAAGACATAAGCTACAATCTAACTTCAATTCAATAGATACTGTTTTTTTAATGTTAATGGAAGCTCATGATTTTAAATGTCTTAAGGGTCTTAAAAAAACCATGGCAAACAATGAATTCAGATAAACAATTCATAATACACGCCAAATCACTTTTCAATAATGACCCTATTGATGGCGTAATCATCACTGATCATAAACGACATATTATCTATATTAATAAAGCATTTACCTTTCATACCGGATATAGCGAACTAGAGTCCTTAGGCAAAACCCCAAAATTTCTTCAGGGTGAACTAACTGATAAAGACTCAGTTAAAGCTCTACAATTAGCCATTGAAAAGCAAGAACCCATTAGCATTGAACTTTGTAATTATCGCAAAGATGGCAGTACTTTTTGGAATTCATTTACAATTACGCCCTATTTTAATACATTAGGTCATCTTATTTACTGGGTAGGAATACAAAGAAATATCACTGACCTAAAAAATGTTCAACAAAATCTTTTAGCCGAAAAAAACAAAGCCGAACAATTAGCTTTAACTAAGAGCCAATTTTTAGCTAATATGTCGCACGAAATAAGAACCCCTATGAATGGTGTGATCAACCTGTCTTCATTAGCACAAGATTGTAATAATCTCGAGGAAATGAAGCAGTACCTCCGGCAGATTAATACAGCATCCTCACACTTGATGACCATACTGAATGATATTCTTGAACTATCGAAAATTGAAGCAAACGGTTTTTCGTTACAAAATAGACCTTTCGTATTTAAAGATTTACTTGATTCAATCCTACTGCTATTTCCAAATGACATACAAAACTTCACTCTAAATTGTAATTGTCCATGTATTACAAATAAATCATATACCTTAATAGGTGATGATTTACGCTTAAAACAAATATTACTCAACTTACTAAGCAATGCTTTTAAATTTACGCCTATAGGTATGGTAACTTTAGAAATTGGTTACTCTGATTGCACTTCAACTGACAAGAACATTAACCGCCTCAAATTTTCTATCCATGACACTGGCATTGGCATATCAGAAGCTAAAATTTCGCAATTATTCCACCGCTTTTCACAAGCAGATAACACCATCACGAGACGCTTTGGTGGAACAGGACTAGGCTTAGTTATCTCACAAAAATTAGTCCAATCAATGGGTGGGGAAATTAAGGTAGAAAGTAAATTAGGACAAGGATCAACATTTAGTTTTGAATTGGATTTTGAATCCACTCAAGATTATGATAAAACAAACGTTGATAGCCAACTAATCGACATAGATGATAATTTATTATCAACTAAACGAGTATTGCTAGTTGAAGATGATTCAATGAATCAAATCGTCGCTAAACTGTTATTAAATAAATTGAATATCAAAGACATCGAAATAGCTGAAAATGGAGCTATTGCCATTGAAATGATGAAATCAAAAAACTTTGATGTAGTGTTAATGGATATTCAAATGCCTATTATGGATGGTTTACAAGCCACTCAGTTACTTCGAAAAACACATCACATTAATGAGTTGCCTATCATCGGCATGAGTGCCGGTGTTTTAATGCATGAAAAAGAAGCCTGCCTTGAAGTAGGAATGAATAGTTTTATTGCAAAACCCATTATATTTGAATGCTTAAAAAATGAATTGGTCACTGTATTAGTTCAGATTAAATGATAAGGTTAAGTAATTAACCTTTAACAGAAAACCATTAGTAACTTTACTAAAGTCAATTTTAAATTATTTGCAAAATAAATTCACCAAAAGCTATGAACGATAATCAACTCATTATTAAAGACCAAGAACAATCACCGCCACTTATTGAATTAACAGAGTTAAATTTAATAACTAGCAATAATCAGGAACAGCTAAAAGATTTGCTAACAAGTTTTTACAAAGATTATTCACAAAAACTCCAAGATATCAAACTAGCTCTGCAAGATAACCAATTGATAACAGTTCAACGAGAAGCTCATAAAATAGCGGGTTCAGCACAAATGATAGGAGCTAAATCATTACAGTCTGCCAGCCTAACTCTCAATTACTCATTAAAAGAAGGTCATATTGATGTCAGCAAAAGTGAATATTTTTTAGACATATTAGAGCAAACCCTAAAAGCATTAGATAAGCAAATTTCATCTATGCATTGAGGTACGACTAATAATTGTAATCAGACATTTTGAGACTGAATCAATTTCGTGACGGGATTTTTATGGTAAGTTTAAGTTTTAATGCGAGTGGATTATTTTACGGATTCGTAGCTAAAACCACTTCTAAAATAACTAAAGAACACTTAGATTAATGACACTGGGGATGATTGTTTTGTAGAGTTCAAGCTTAGCTCTATTTATCGAAAATTCAAATTATATGTATTTTAAGGGCGTATGCAATACGCCCTTAAATGCTTTCACTACAAATATACCTCCCTAATCGGGAACGTAATATTTCTTTACACAGCTGCTTAGGTATTAAAGGGGAATACGCGTGTATTGACTATTTAATAAATCGCTAACGTCAATAATTAATGAGACTTTACCATCGCCCATAATAGTGGCTCCGGAAATATTATTAATTTTTCTGAAATTCGATTCAATATTCTTAACAACTATCTGTTGCTGACCTACTAACTCATCAACTAAAAGTGCAGCTCTTTTATCATCAGAAGCAATAACAACTAAAATTCCTGAGGTAGGTTCCTTATGACGAGCTTCAATATCAAAAACCTCATGCAACGGAATAATAGGTAAATATCTATCACGCACAAAAATCAAACTACTAGTGCCGTTAATTTCTTTAAGGTTAGCTTCTGAGGGTTGGAATGATTCCAGCACGTAATTAAGAGGTAGGATGTATGTTTCTTCACCAATTTTGACAGACATGCCATCCATGATAGCTAATGTTAAGGGTAATGAAACCGAAGTAACCGTACCAACACCCACTACCGACTTAATATTCACAACACCACCTAAGCTGTTAATATTACGCTTAACCACGTCCATGCCGACCCCACGACCCGATAAGTCAGTGACCGTTTCTGCAGTAGAAAAACCAGGTGCAAATATTAACTGCCAAACTTCATCGTCAGTCATTCCATCACGAATGGCTATTCCTTCAGATTGAGCTTTTTTAAGAATTCTTTCGCGATTAAGTCCAGCCCCATCATCACTTACCTCAATCAGAACATGTCCACCTTGATGCGTTGCTGATAAAGTTAAACGACCCAATTCACTTTTGCCTTTTTGCAAACGTATATCAGTAGTTTCAATACCATGATCAATACTATTTCTAACTAAATGCGTAAGTGGATCAATAATTCGCTCAATTAAACCTTTATCTAATTCAATGTTATTACCTTGAGTAACTAAGTTTATTTGTTTACCGAGCTTAGTAGCTAATTCACGAACCATACGAGGAAAACGTGAAAACACAACATCGATAGGCATCATACGCATTGACATGGCAGTTTCCTGCAAGTCACGACTATTTTGCCCTAATTGAGTAATACCATTTAACAGAGTTTCATATAAAACATCATCCATACCCTCTGCACGCTTTAAAATCATAGCGTGAGTAATGACTAACTCACCCACTAAATTGATTAATTGATCAACTTTTTCTACACTGACACGAATACTAGTAGCATCAGTATTAACAGCGGCAGCCTCAACTTTAGGGGCTGGTTTTTTAGCTGCAACAGGCGGTATAGGTGGTGTTGGAACAGGTATAGGTTCTGCTTGTGCGACTACAACTGGCTTTTCAACAACTGGTTCAGGGTCATCAAAGAAACCAAAACTGTCATCATCGTCTGAAATTGTAGGGGCGGCTTTTGGAGGTTCAACTACTTGAGTGGGTTGTCCTGCACTTTTTTCTACAACTTTAACTAAATTGGGATCAAGTACGAATGAACATAATGCCAATATATCATCAACACCTTCATCGGTAGCTAAATCTAAAATAACGCATTTACCCTCTTCTTGCTTATGCGTTAAATCACCTAACAAAGATAGCTCTTCTATAAGTGACTCTAAATCTCTAGCTGATACTTCGGGTAATTCAATGATAAATTGTTTAGAAAATTTAGAAATTTCTTGAACTTCTGGAACCAAATTTACTTCGGCTTTTAATACCTGTGGAGCAGGTTCTAAAGCTTGTTTGTCAATCATAGACAACAGAACAGCTTTAATGTCTACAGCTTTATCAACATCTACTGGCGAATTATATCTTAATCCATCTAACTGCATTTTTAAAACATCACGAGATTGCAATAAAACCTCTTGATGATCAGCAGTAAAAACGTCTTCTCCATGACGAATTTTATCAAGCATAGACTCTAGAACATGGGTAATCTCAATTAAATCAGAAAAACCAAATGTTGCTGCACCTCCCTTAATGCTATGAGCTATTCTAAAAATACCATTGATGTCTTCAATATCAGGTGCGTCTATATCGACGGTAAGAAGCAACCTTTCTAAATCAGCCAAAAGCTCTTCAGTTTCTTCAAAAAACATCTCAGAAAACTGACTGATGTCGATTGCCATTCCAATGCTCCTTAAGATTTATTAGCGACTTTATTAACCACAGCAATTAAACGCTCAGGATCAAAAGGTTTAACCAACCACCCTGTAGCTCCTGCGGCACGACCTTTAGCTTTCATCTCATCACCGGCTTCTGTAGTTAACATCAAAATAGGTGTTTTCATATAGGCCGGCAATGCACGCAAATTCTCAATTAACGTTAATCCATCCATACGTGGCATGTTTTGATCTGTTAATACCACGTCAAAAACTTGCTTTTGTGCTTGCTCAAGTCCATCAACACCATCTTCAGCTTCTACTACTTGATAACCCGCTGATTTAAGACTAAAGACTACCATTTGCCGCAATGAACGAGAATCGTCAACAGCTAGGACAGTTATCATACTATGTACTCCACACTTTCATTCTTGAACTGATTAGAATAATTCAACATCACCACTCTCCATATGCTGTTGATTCAATGACTGATTAAATTTTTTATGTAAGTTATCATTGTGTTCCAGCACACGTGCATTAAGAATTGCTAAAACATCTACGAGCGTTTCAGATTTATCACCACTTAAATACTGAGTACATTCAAGGATCTCACTCATTCCATCTAAACGATTGACTAAGCGACTTGAAAGTTGGCTCGTTAAATCATGAAATTGTAACGCAGTAACGGCGGTATTAAGTGAAGGAGTTAATACATCAATATCCAAATCACCTAAATTGCCACGATTAGCTTCTAAGCTATTATTGATCAAAAAAAAACTATTATGCAGTTTACTAACAGCCTCATCCAAAATTAAAGTAATCTGTCTTATATCTGCAATAGCTGCAACAAAATGCGTATCAATAGATCGAGTAAAATCAATCATTTCAGTCGATACTAAATATTGGTCAGACTTTTCCATAACCTTAATCTATTTATTTATTTAGCTTTTCAAGAATTTTACTAATTTTTTCATCTAGCGTTGCTGCAGTAAATGGCTTTACAACATAACTACTTGCACCTGCTTGTGCAGCAGCAATTATATTTTCTTTTTTAGCTTCAGCAGTGACCATTAGCATAGGTATATGAGCAAGTTTAGCATCAGCTCGTACTGCTTTTAAAAGCTCTAAGCCATCCATAACTGGCATATTCCAATCAGAAACAATAAAATCGTAGGTGTCACGATTTAATTTTGCCAAAGCCATACTACCATCTTCGGCTTCATCAACATTGTTATAACCTAACTCTTTCAAAAGATTGCGAATTATTCGACGCATAGTTGAAAAGTCATCTACTACTAAAAATCTCATATCTTTAAAATCTACCACGACTACTCCAATAATTTAACCATACAAGATTATTATTAAAACTTAGCATTTTATTTACCTTATTTCTATAACCTAAGCGCAGGTTTTTCATTCTTTTTAAAATGATCAAGCACTAAACCTGCTAAATTTGATAACGGAGCAACCTCATGGGCCGCACCAATTGCTATAGCTTCTCTAGGCATACCAAATACGATACAGGAATCTTGGTCTTGGGCAAAATTATAAGCCCCCATATTTCTCATTTCCAACAATCCCAATGCACCATCTTTACCCATACCCGTCAAAATGACACCTACCGCATTTTTACCTGCATATTTAGCAGCCGAATGAAATAAAACATCCACCGACGGACGATGTCCTTTTACAGGAGGTTCATTATCAAGCTGTATTATGTAATTAGCGCCATTTTTTGCTAAACGCATATGCTGATCACCTGGTGCTATATAAGCATGACCTGGTAAAATCCGCTCTCCACCGGTGGCTTCTAACACTCTTATATTACAGATACGATCTAATCGCTGTGCAAATTGTGAGGTAAAGCCCTTAGGCATATGCTGAGTAATTAAAATACCGGGGCAATCTGATGGCATTTGCATTAAAAACTCTTTTATGGCTTCAGTCCCACCCGTTGAGGCACCCACCATAATTAACTTTTCGCTACTTAAATAATGACTTCCTACCGAGGACAAAACTTCCATAGGAAGTTTATTTTTAAGTCTTTTAGCATGAAAATCAATGTTAGCTTTTGCAGAATAAGCTATTTTTATTTTATCGACCAATAAATCAGCATACTCTAACATACCTGACTTTATGGCTAATTTTGGTTTAGTTATATAATCAATCGCACCTAATTCTAATGCTCTTAGAGTGATATCAGAACCATTCTCAGTAAGCGAAGAAACCATAATGACAGGCATAGGCCTTAAGCGCATTAGTTTTTCTAAAAAATCTAAGCCATCCATACGAGGCATTTCAACGTCTAATGTTAGAACATCTGGATCCAATTGTTTAATTAAATCTCTGGCGACCAAAGGATCAGGTGCCACACCGACGACTTCTAAGTCAGGGTGACTCGAAATAATTTCAGTCATTATGCTACGCATTAATGCAGAATCATCGACAATCAAAACTTTAATAGCCATTTTATTTTATGCCACAGATGAATCAATTAAGCCCATTTCATCACTAGACATTAATTTATCAATATCAATCAAAATTAACATTCGCTCGTCCAAAACACCTAAACCTATTAAATAATCGGTATTAAATGCTGAACCTAATTTTTCTGGTGGTGGCTTAATTTTGTCATCTTCTAACATAATTACTTCAGACACACCATCGACGACAATGCCCATAACTCGGTTATTGACATTAAGAATGATCACCACGGTTAAATCATCATAAGTTCTAGATCCTAAATTGAATTTAATGCGCATATCCAAAATTGGAACTATGGTGCCTCTTAAATTAACAACACCTTTTATAAAGTCAGGAACGTTAGCAATACGAGTTACAGGTTCATAACCTCGGATTTCTTGAACTTTTAAGATATCAATGCCGTATTCTTCAGCTCCTAAGATAAAAGACAAAAACTCTTTGCCAGATGCAAGATCTTCGCCATCATCACCTAAATACCCTAATCCTTCAGCTCCAGATTTACTCATGCTATTTTTCTCCATATTGATAAGACTTGAATTATTAATGTATGTGGGTCTAAAAACCTAAATCAGCCAACATACTGTCTACATCATCTTGCACCAAAGCCATGTCTGGAACGATAGGACCTGATAATAAATCAACAGGTTTTTCTACGGTCACATTACCTGGTGCACAATCTTTTAAAATTTGTGCTAATTCTATTTCAAGAGTCTGAGCCAAACCGACAATTTTCTTAATAATTTGTCCAGTTATATCCTGAAAGTCTTGAGCCATCATGATGACCATTAGTCGATCTTTCTCAGACTCTGAGTTCTCAGCCACTAAATTGGCATAATTTATAGAATGTTCAATTATTTCAGCTAAACCATCGGTTTTTTCTAGGCTATTTAGCATAGATGTCCATTTAACCAGCATTTCTTTTGTTTTTACAATTTGATCAGCTTGAATGGGCAGTGCTTCATCAACTGCATTTAAAACCTTATTAGCTGCTTGCTCTGTTAAGGTAGCAATATAATTTAAACGATCTTGAGAATTAGAAATCTCAATTAAAGTATCATCTAATACTTTCTGCTCATAACCTATTTCTCGTATAGAATCATGTAAATGACGAACAGTAACGCCCAAGCGCTCATACATCACTTTACTCTTAGCTTCTTCTTTTGCTTGATTTGAAGTAAGCAGAGCATCCACCTGATCATGCTCAGCCTGTTCAAAAGATTCTGGAGAAAAGCCAAAATCTTCAATCATCTGATTGATAGCGTCTTCATCAATTTCATTTGTTTTTTGATTCATCTAGCAGCCTTAATAATCCATATTTTTGCTAATTTTAAGATAAAAATAATAAAGCAAATACACAAGAACAAGGCAGAAATGCCTTAACATTAACTCTTAATGAATTAATTAATCGAAAACATACAATTATCGTAGAAAATTCTTAGGGTTTTACAGGCTCATTTCCACCCACTATTTTCTGATTAATTTCAGCTGGAGGTACCTCCACCTCTGGAACTGGCTGACCAGGTTCGACCTTAGAAGCATTTGCATCTGGTGCCGACTCATCATCGTCACTTCTAGGGTCTTTTATATTAACAGTCTGACGACTACCCTCACTTTGTGCGGATTCTTCTGCTTGCTTATTCAATAAAATTATACTAATACGACGATTAATCGGATTTAAGGCATCTTGAGCATCTAAAAGCACAGATGATGACAGCCCAATTACGCGCAACAACTTATCTTCAAGCATTCCGCCTTGAATAAGTACGCGCCTCGCTTCATTTGCACGCTCTGAGGATAACTCCCAATTAGTATATTCCTGACCACCATTAGCAAAGGGCTTAGCATCTGTATGTCCAGACAGACTTATTCTATTAGGCAACTCGTTTAAAGTTTTAGCTAACTCAAGCAAAATGGTTCTTGCAGTTGGCGATAACTCAGCACTTGACAAGGCAAACATAGGACGATTTTTTTCATCAACTATTTGTACACGTAAACCTTCGCTGGTGACATCTATTAACAATTGATTTTTGAAAGGCGTTAATTTAGGGTTAATTTCAATTAATTGATCCAACTTCGCCTTCATGCCCTCCATTTTTTTCATTTCTTCACGCTTCAAAGCTTCCTTGGCTTTATTTACGTTTATCTCTTTAATAGGTAAAGCTTTAGTCTTATTGGTAGTTAGTCCTTGTTTAGACTCTGCAGCATCTTTACCACCACCTTTTAGTTCGATTACACTGACATTAGTGCCTTTCTTACCTAAAACCGCTGACTTGATCGGCGTTTTAAAATAATCAGCAATACCACCACGCGTTACTTCTTCTGTAATACCTAATAACCACATTAATAAAAAGAAAGCCATCATTGCCGTAACAAAATCGGCATAAGCTATCTTCCAAGCACCACCATGAGCACCACCCGCGACAACTTTCTTGCGCTTTACTATAATGATAGGACGAGGTGCTTCAGCCATAATTAACTAGCCTTGGTTTTGGATTGTCTTATTTCCTCATCAATCTCATTAAATGTTGGACGCTCAGTTGAAAAAAGAACCTTACGGCCAAATTCAACAGCTAATGCGGGAGGATAATTATTCATACTGGCAATTAATGTCACTTTAATTACATGATAGGGTTTAGAAGACTCATGCAGTTTTTGCTCGGCTAACCCTGATAAAGGACCGACGAAACCATAAGCTAATAGAATACCTAGAAAAGTACCCACTAAAGCATGTGCGATTAACTCCCCTAATTCAGCGGGTGGCAAAGTCACTGATTCCATGGTATGCACTACTCCCATTACAGCAGCTACGATACCAAATGCAGGCAAACCATCACCTAATTTAGCAATACAATGAATAGCAACTTCAGCTTCTTCATGATGAGTATCTATTTCGTTATCCATCAGATTTTCTAGCTGAAAGGGATCTGCTTTCCCAGAAACAATTAAACGTAAATAATCTGTTAAGAATTCAACCAAATGATGGTCAGCAGAAACTAAAGGATAATCATTGAACAAGGGACTTTCTTCTGGCTTTTCAACATCATTTTCAATCGCTATTAAACCTTCAGAACGAATTTTGCTTAGAAAGCGATACATCAACAGCAGCAACTCCACATACAATAAACGACTGTAATTTGAGCTTTTAAATAAACTTCCTAAAGTTTTCAAGGTGGACTTGATGGCCTTCATGTCGTTTCCAACCAAAAAAGCACCAATAGCAGCACCTCCTATCATCAATAGTTCTAATGGTTGAAATAAAGCAGCTAAATGCCCTCCAGATAAAGCAAAGCCACCAAACACTGCCGCCATAACAACGACATAACCAATAATTATCATCATAATTTAGTCTTCTCTATCAAAATAAACTGCACAAATCTTATCGAAATTTCTAAATATATCGCTACGGGTAACAATGCCTACAGGAACAGCATTATCATCTACAATTGGAATGCAGCCAATACGCTTATTTTTAAATATATTGATGAGCTCATGAACTCCGGCATTAACATTTAATGAAAACGGATTTCTAATGACTATTTGATGCACTCGTTGATTAAGCAATGCTAAATCACGAGTGGTATAAAGATGATCTTCTAAACAGGGACTCATCGACTTAAGTAAATCACGTTCAGATACCACACCAAACAACCTACCTTCATCGACTACTAAAATATGACGTATTCTAGTATTTTCAAAAACTTCCTTGATGTCTCTAACACTTTCATCTAAACCAATAGTCACTACCGGCTTAGTCATAACTTCACTAACATGCATTGCTCACCTTCCTAAAGATATATCAGATTGATAAGCTTAAGCCATAATATTGATTGCCCGCTTAACTCGCAAACAACAACAGCTCTTCGCTAGCCTTACGAGTTTTGCCTGCACGACTAGGTACATGGCATAAACCACAAACATAATGAATTCGATCAAAGGGCTGAGAAACAAATTGGCCTGTACAACATTCACAGGTAGCAACTGTTAACATTGAACTATTAATAAAACGAATCAAAGTCCAAGCACGAGTTAAAGATAACACTTGTTCTTCATCATCTTCTGCTGGCATTTGTTCTAAATATAATTTGTAAGCTTTAATATTAGCTTCGATACCAGTAACTGAAGTATTGGCAATTAATTGTCTATATATAGCGATAAATAATGAGGAGTGAATATTGGGCTGCCAGGTTAAAAACCAATCAACTGAAAATGGCAACATACCCTTAGGCGGAGATTCACCACGCAGTTCTTTATAGAGTTTAATTAAACGATCACGAGACAGTCCGATCTCCATTTCAAGCAACTGTAAACGTGCACCAAATGTTATTAACTCAGATGCCAATTGAATTTCTTTTAATTCTTCTAGTATACTTTGTTGCTTTCTAGCCATGACACGTCTCCATTTCTGAACTAACCTTAGCTAGCAAATATCTCTAACCGGCTGATTTGCCAATAATATTGCCGAATGCGCATGAGACATTGGCACTGACTTTTTGTCATTTGTCAACATTTCCAATATCATAACGTCATCAAAGCGAAAACTGGTAATCATCGAGGTACTACTAGCTAATTTCATTAGCTGAGCACTGCTTAAGTTATTTATAGTGACCGCTATTTCTTGACTAATTCCCAGCCTATAAATAGCCATATCCATATCTTCGCGTATCATGTGCTGAGCTAATATTAAATAATTTAAATTAATATCGCGAATTTCTCTCATTAAATTATCTGCGCCCATCTCATCACCCAGTTAGTGTACTGCCTAAAATTGATTTTAAAGATTTCAACTAATTTTTATTACCAATTACTATACTTCTAAACCTTCATTCATTATTCCTGAATTGCGCTGACTATAAAATAAGCCAATTACCATATATTTATACAGATTAAATTTATTTATTTAACAGGACTTTGTCTTACTAAATTACAGTTAAATATACATATACCTTACAGACAGCCGATCCATAATTAACAGCATTTAATAAGTAAAATCTACGACCAATTAATCATCAGTCAAAAAGAGAGATAAAAAGAAGACAGAGGGAAATTCTAAGAGGCCTAGAATAAAAAGAACATTTAAATTTGACAAATGGACGAATAGATTCAGCCATTTACAAAGACTTTGTAATATTAAACCAACAGGAATATTAAAAGCGCTTTAGATACTGTGTAAGCCTTATGATTTTAGCTTACCTATCAGTACATTTTTCACAATAGGAACATACAAGTCTCAACCTGCCCCTACTTTTCAATCGATTAAATGATTATTTTTAAGATCCCCCCTAAACCCTCTTTAGTAAAGAGCATAGGTATCTACACAAGCTTCTTATCGGCGTGGAAACGATAAAAATCACCGTAGGGGCGTATTGCATACGCCCAACATTGAAAGTCCAATGTTATAGAGCTTATTTTATAAGGGCGTATGCAATACGCCCCTACGATCTTTACCACAATGTTATCGTTCGCGCGT
>CAIZMK010000134.1 GCA_903934035.1 uncultured Methylococcaceae bacterium | reverse complement strand
GGTAATAAATATTAAAAACAATAGAACGATTTATAAACTAATCTTTCTTGCGTTTGAGTTAAGTGCTATGGCTTTTGTTAAAAGCTGATCATGAAATACCTTTGCTATCGGACTAAGTCTTTTTCCGCGCGGGGTAACAATATGCCATTGAGATTTAATTGGAAAATCTTTCACTTGCAATATGCAAACTGTCTCCTTGAGGTCGTATTCGGTTAGTGAATGGATCGAAACAATTGATAAGCCTAAACCACTGCTTACAGATTGTTTAATGGCTTCATTGCTTCCAAGAGTAAGTCTTATTTTGGGATAGACTTTTTGATCTTTAAAGAATAAATCACAAGACATCCGAGTACCTGAACCGATCTCTCTCATGACAAAATACTCGTCCGCTAGATCCTTTATACCTATTTTTTTATTTTTAAATGGATGATTTTTGGGCGCAATACAAACCAATGGATTATCTAAAAAAGCTTCATCTTCAATTTCAAGGTGCTCTGGTGGTTGCGTCATGATTGCCATATCATCCATATTTTTTTCAAGCCTTGCCACAACGGCATCTCGATTAAGCACCTCTAATGCAATATCCACATCTGGATACTCTGAGCTGAAGCTCCCTACTAGCGCTGGAATAAAGTATTTTGCGGTGCTGACTACCGAAATTTTTAAGGTGCCGGTCTTTAACCCCTTCATTGCAGAAATGGTCTGCTCAAAACTTTCCCATTCTTGAGAAATTGATTGAGCGGTCAAAGCCAAAGCCTTTCCAGCTTCAGTTAAGTAGATTTTTTTACCTACAAACTCAAATAAGGGCATTCCTACTGCGCTGCTCAATTCTTTGAGCTGCATAGAGGCAGTTGGTTGTGTGACATGCATGAGCCTAGATGCAGCAGTCACGCTGCCTGTTTCAGCTAGCGCTTTAAAAAGTCTGAGTTGTCTAAAACTTACATTCATAGATTTTTATCTATAGTTAATTAATTAATTATCAATTTTACTCTATTCAAAACAATATCTACAATTTCTTATCAATCAATTTTAATAGGGATAAAACGTGAATAACTTTCTTGACCCAGCAATACTTTTCTTTGTTTTTGGGGTGGCCGCTGGCTTACTTAAATCAAACTTGGAAATTCCTCAACAAGTTACTAGATTCTTATCTCTTTATTTATTAATGGCTCTTGGTTTAAAGGGAGGTTTTGCCTTAAATCAATCAGGCATTACCTCCGAAATTTCTCTTGTTTTGGGGTCTGCCATACTGCTTGCTGTCTTAATTCCATTGATATCTTATGTTTTGCTAAGTCACAGGCTTAATAAATTAGATGCAGCAGCGATTGCTGCAACCTATGGATCCATTAGTGCTGTGACATTCATTACGGCAAGTCAAACATTGGACCAGGCAGGAATCGCATATGGAGGCTACATGGCGGCAGCCATGGCTTTAATGGAGTCTCCAGCGATTATCCTTGCGATCATTCTTGCTAACAAAGCAAGAGTATCTATTTCATCGAATGTAAAACAAGGGAAGCCACTCTTAACCATTTTGCATGAATCATTTACCGATGGTGGGCAGATTTTATTGTTAGGCTCTATGTTGGTAGGTTATTTAAGTGGAGAAGCTGGCCATAAGGGAATGGCACCATTCTCAATAGATTTGTTTAAAGGCATGCTTTCTTTCTTCCTTTTAGATATGGGCCTGCAGGCTGCAAAAAGTTTCGGCTACCTAAAGAGTACTCCGAAAATTACTATTCTTTATGGACTAGTTGCGCCATTTATCCACGCCTCTATTGCACTTATAATTTCTAAGCTCCTGGGGTTTGGGGTTGGCGAAACAATTCTATTGATGGTGCTAGCTGCTAGCGCTTCTTATATTGCTGTTCCAGCAGTTTTAAGGCATGCATTACCAGAAGTAAAGCCAGCGCTTTATATGGGGATGTCCTTGGGGATTACTTTTCCCCTTAATATTTTGATCGGTATTCCAATCTATACCTATCTCGCAAAATATTTTCTAGTTGGG
>CAIZMK010000133.1 GCA_903934035.1 uncultured Methylococcaceae bacterium | reverse complement strand
CAATGATTTCTTAAAAAAAAATAAACGAGTACCGTGCTATGATTGACGAAAACCCTCACGCTTTGCAGTCAATACATAATATATCTCAGGATGCAAAAATAGACGGGTATTATAGATTAACAGGCGAAGCCCAAGCCAGAGCAACACAAGATCGCATGAACATGAACATGCAACAACGCAGAGAAAGTTATCCACTTGCTAATGATATGCTAAGTGATATTCCATTAAAGAATTTGATTAATAGGTATGGTCGATGAACTTCCCCCAACCACCACTCCATTCAGCGCCTATAGCAGGGGTATTGCCTTGGGTGCAATGGTTTAGCCAAGTTACGAGTTATTTTAAAGACCCTGTCATGACTGCGCCTACTTTATCGGCTAACTGGTCTAATGTTGGTGATGCATATCAAACAGCAAGATATTACATCGACCCAACAGGCATTGTATATCTCGAAGGAAGTATTAAAAAAGCCTCAGCAGGTGTTGCAGGTGAAACGATATTTACTTTGCCAGTTGGTTATAGACCATCGGCTCAATTATCGTTTGCAATAGACGCTAATGGCTCTTATGGTAAGATAGATGTAAAAGCAGACGGAACGGTGGTTTATCAAGCAGGCACAGCAACGGTTTCTATGTCGTTGAGTGGGATTAATTTTAAGGGGTCATGATGGAGGAGTTTAATTTACCAGCTATAGCCGAAAAATATAATCAAGACTTAGCCACATTATCTAATATCCAAAAAATAGAATTGGCTGAATACTATTTATTAAACTATGCAGGTGGTGAAACTGAAGTTGAGTGGCCGTTAGACCATATCATTTGCAATAATACTTATGTTCGGCAAATTACCTTACCCAAGGGCGCATTATTAACAGGTCGTGTGCATAATTACGACCACACTAGCATCATTTCAACAGGTGATGTATCTGTCTTAACAAATGAAGGCATAACTCGCATAACAGGCCCTGCCACTTGGATTTCTAAGGCTGGCACTAAGCGCCTAATTTATGTGCATGAAGAAACTATATGGTCTACAATCCACTCAACAGAACACACTGAGATTGCAGATATTGAGAATGAGTTAGTCCACCAAAGTGATTTATCGTGGATTGACGAATCAATTAAATTAGGAGTTATAAAATGACTTTCGTAGCATCAGCAATCGGAGCATCGGCAGTCGCAGGTATTGCAGGCTCTGCCATAAGTGCAGGCGCACAATCAGACGCGGCATCAAAAGCACAACAAATTCAAGCGGCACAATACGCAGAAACTAAAGCGGCTTTACAAAAAGGCGAGAAGCAAGCACAAGGTTATATTCAGCCTTACGCTGGCGTGGGACGTAATGCGTTAGATGCCTTAGCGTATGGCATGGGTTTATCAGGGGGAGCAACTAATCCTTGGGATATCCCAACAGATGCTAAAGTTGGAACATCTAATGACCCGATTTGGAATTACGTTTTACAGCAATATAAGTCTAATGGCGGGAAGATTAAAGGCAATTTAACCGACCCTAAAAACGCTGATTTACTCAAACAATTACAAGGTCAATACTCTACCGTACAGCAAAAGCAAGGAGCAACCGCTGGCGGTGCTTCAGGCGTTGGTCAAGGCTCATTATTAAATTATGGGCAGGATCAATACAAGAATGATGTTGGTTATACGCCAATGGTTAATTCACTTGCTGAGTTACAGGCAACACCAGGCTATCAATTTCAGTTAGAGCAAGGTTTGCAGGGCGTTAATAATTCAGCCGCTGCAAAAGGTGGTTTGTTGTCTGGTGCTAATATGAAAGCTATTAACGATTATGCACAAGGACAAGCGTCTACAGGTTATCAAGCCGCATGGGATCGCGCTCAAAATGCTTATCAAAATGCGTTTGGACGTAATCAACAGAAATTCCAAAACTTACAGTCAATGGCTAATAACGGTCAGTCTGCGGCTACTACGCAAGGCGGGTATGCTATGGGGGTGGGGCAAGGATTAGCAGGTGCGTCAACTAACTATGGCAATAATGCAAGTAATCTCGCATTAGGGCAAGGACAGATTAACGCTAATATGGCAACCGGAATCACTAATTCTATCGGCGGGGCATTGATGGCAGGTGTGGGGACTGGGGTTATAGGTAGAAGTGGAGGAGGCACTATGAGTAATATGTCTTTACCACAAGCTCAAGGGTTTTCAAGCGGTGTAACAAGTGGCGCAGCTAATATGATTACTCCTAGTTTCCAATCTGGCAATTACAGCGTACCTATACAATAAGGATTACAAAATGGCTGAATTACAAGTACCCGATTACATGACTAACCGCCCTGCATCTATCACTGACTTAGCAGAGTCTATGATGCGTATGAAAGAGTCAGGACAAAATCAAAGATTAAATGAGATGAAGATGGCAGAAGCTGAACAACTTGCGCCTATGCAACGTCAGCTTCTGCAGTCACAAGCCGCACATTATCAAAGTCAAGCAGGCTTGGAAGATACAAAAGAACAGCAAGCTAAACAAACTTTTGCTATTAATGGCGCTAAGCGAGCAGTTGCTTATGCTAATAAAATGGCTAAAGAAGGCACGCCAGAATGGGAACAGGCTGTTTTACAAGCCGCGACACCTATTGCACAATCCTTAGGACATAACGACCCTAATAAGCCTATTGATATACCATCATTAAAAGCATTAGCAGGGATGGATACCGCAGGTGGCGAATACCATCCTCCTGTTGCAACAAGCCAAGGTTATTTGCAATTTGATGGTGGCCAGTTTACGCCTATGCTGAATGAAAAAGGTCATCCATATATGCCTAGCGCGGCAGATGTCGGGTTAAGAGGGCGTGGTAGATTGGCTGAAGAATTATCGCAACTTTATACCTCAGGTGGTATAGATCAACCAACATATGAACGATTAATAGCTCATGCAGTTAGTGGTCAGCCAGATATTCAACAACCAATGCAACCACAAGCGCAAGCGCCACAACCTAGACCACAAGTTTATATTGACCCTAACATGTCACCTGAAGATCAAGCGACAGCATGGGATGATTATCAGAAAGGCGTTAATGATCAAGGTGGGGGAGTCCCTGCAATAAGTGGGGGGATTAAGTCTGATACGCAAAGATTAGCTGAAAAACAAGCTATTGAAAATGAAAATAAACAATTAAACGAGGGCGATAAAGCTAGTTTAAATTTTGCCACAAGAATGATTGAGGCTAATAATATTTTTTCAGGTATAGAAGGCAAATATTCGCCAGAAAAATTAAATCTTGCAGAGTATACAAAAGACACTCCACTTGTTAGTCAAGCAATTAATTCATCATTAACGCCAGAAGAAGGTTCGGCATTACAAGCAAAAAGACAATTTATTAATTCTGTTTTAAGAAAAGAATCTGGCGCGGCTATTGGGCCAGATGAATTTAAAGCGGCTAATTTACAATATTTTCCACAACCAGGTGATTCCCCAGAAGTTATTAAGCAAAAGGAACAAGCAAGAAAAACAGCTATTAACGGATTTTTAACAGGAATTCCTGAAAAATATCATCAAAAAATTACATTTACACCTACTACAGAAAATAAACCACAATCATCTGGTAAAGTTAAATTTATGGGGTTTGAGTAATGACTAAAATAGCAAGATTTCAATTTTCTGATGGAAAAATAGGAAAATTTGAAGTGCCTGATGATTACACACCAGAACAAGCACAGTCTGAAATTGAAGCAAATGTTTATGGGAAACCGCAAGAGCAAATACAGCAACCATCTAATGAAAATAGATTATATGGTTTAGGCAGTCGTGCTGCTATTGAGGGGATTGCTGGTATTCCAGCGGGTGTTTATAACTTAGCATCTACAATATCTCATTTGCCTGATATTGTAAAAGGCAAGCAAATACCAGAAACAAATGAGTGGGGTGTTCCAAGCAATATAAATACTCAACAATACGGCACTAAACTAGCTGATTATTTTGGTTTACCACAACCTACAGAATCCGAACAAAGACCAATGGAATATGCTCGATTAGGTGCTGGGGCATTAACAGGTGGATTAGGCGCTAAAGTATTAGGTAGCGCAATCCCAGCGGGAATTAAAGCAATGGCGGGAGCAAATGCGCCTATAATTAATACAGTTGGTGCGTTAGGTGGTAAGGCCGGAAGTGAATATGCTGGTCAAGTATTTGATAAATCATCACCAACAGCAAAAATTCTTGCTCAAGTTGGTGGTGGATTATTAGGTGGAGGATTATCATCAATGGGGACTCAAATGGTTGCTCCAGTTGGTAGAGCAGGCGCACGAGTTGGCAGTCTTGTAGTTGATAACTTAGAGGGCGTTGCTGGTCGTGCATTAAATCGTCAAGCTGGCTCTGAAGCTGAAACTGTGCAAAGATTGTTAGAACAAGGGCAAATTCCTACATTAAGACAATTAGAAGGGTTTAAACCTAGGTCTTCTGATATTGCTGGAAATGCGGGTATATCTGCATTAGCAAGACAAGTTGAAAATAGCAATGTTGCAGGCACAGATTTAGGTATTAGACGATTTGAAAACACTAAGGCTATTAAAGAATCGTTAAATAAAGCAGTAGGTGATGAAACAGATGTAGAAAATACGCAAAAATTTCTTAATAAATTAAATAAAGAATATACCGCTGAAATGAGAGGAAGAAATCTGCCTGTTGATGTCGCTCCAATTCATGATGTTATTCAAAAAGAATTAGCAGCGCATAATGGCAATCCAAGCATTACTTCCGGAATAGAGATTGTACAAAAACATTTGAATGAAGCATTAGCAAAAGACCCTGATGCTGGTTTTAATACTATATTAAACTTTAAGCAAAATATTGATGCTAAATTAAGAGCCGATCCAATGATTGATCCAGAAGCTGGGGCAATACAAAAATCAGCCACTGCTTTAAAAGGCTTAAAATCAGAATTAACTAAAAAATTAGTGGAGGTTGAACCTGATTATCGTGATATTGCACAACAACAAGCAATAGGCATAAAGCATCAAAATGAACAAAAAACATTATCAGATTTATTAAAGAAAGCAACAAACAGCATACCAATAGTTAGTAATGCTTCTGGGGTTCAAGAAGAATTATTGCCATTATCTGCGGCGATGATATCTAGGCAAATTAATGATACAAAGTTAATGAAAAAACTATCACCTTGGCAACAAGAGCAATATAAAAATGCCGCTCAAGCAACATTGGCAGGAACAAGAGCAAGGCAAGGTATGGCAGTTGGGTCTAATACTGCTCAAAATTTAAGTTTAGATAAATTGTTGATGTCAGATGTAGCAAATGCTTTATCTCGTGCAGATAAAACTGGTAAATCTTCTGGATTATTTGCTGGGCCTTTAAAAATATTAGATAAACCATTAGCCATGTTAACTGACCGCACAGATGAATTATCTGCTATATTAGCCAAAGCTGAATTAGACCCTGTTTATGCCGCTAAATTGATGAAGAAACACAAATTATCAGGCCCAGTTGATATGTCAACGCCAGCAGGTCGAGCCGCGCTTTATGGTGCATTACAACAATACCAAAACTCTAACAGGTAAATAACCATGCCCTCAGTTAAACTATCACCTCTCTTTAATGATGCTCAGCTTGATAATAATGGTTTACCATTATCAGGTGGTCAAGTGTACTGGTATGTCGCAGGCACAAGCACACCTGTTACAGTTTACACAGAATCATCAGGCTCAACGGTCAACACTAACCCTGTTGTATTAAATACGCGTGGCGAGCCTGTACAGCCAATCTGGTTACCAACTGGGCAAGCCTATAAAGCGGTGTTAACTGATGCAGCAGGCGGATTAATACGCACTGTTGATAATATCTATGGTGTTAACGATACGTCAGCACCTGTCATTAGTGAATGGGTATCTTATGCAGGCACAGCAACTTATGTTTCAACATCTAGCTTTAGCGTGGCAGGCGATCAACGGTCTACATTTACAAATGGGCGCAGAATTAAAGCGACTGTATCTGGCACAGATGTTTATGGCACTATTAATGCCTCACCAACTTATGCTTTAGGTGTGACAACTGTTTTAGTGACATTAGATAGCGGTGTGTTTGATTCATCGCTCACCACTGTTTATTACGGCTTTCTTGACCCAACACATCCATCGTTTGATACAACAGGCGTTAACACAAACACTAAAGCGGGTATTCAGGCACAAACTTGGACGGCTTTTACATCTGGCGGGACATCTGGCGTTTATACATTAACACCTGTCCCAGCTATATCTGCTTATGCTGGAGGACAACGCTTTAGTGTGATGTTTAACGCGGTGTCTGCATCTACTAATACTATTAATATTAATGGTTTAGGCGCTAATTCGTTAAAAATGTACAATAGTGCAGGCACTAAGATTGATGCGGTTTTTGCCTTAAATCAGGTGATTGATATTATTTATGATGGTACTGATTTTGTCATGACTCCACCGCAATCGTTATTAGCGGGCGGTACATTTACCGGCACAATAAACGGCACAACTATAAACGGCACAACTATGCAATACGGTGGTGTTGCAATGCCTAGAATGGTGCAAGGGACAGCAATAGCGTCAACATCTGGAACAGTGGTAGATTTTACTGGGATTCCTTCTTGGGCGAAAAAAATAACTGTATTATTTAATAACGTAGGAAAAAATGGTGGTTTAGATTTAGTTTTAAGGATAGGTGCGGGAACTACCGTTGAAACAACAGGATATTTAGGTAGTGCTATTCAGGTCTCAGGCGGTGCAAACACAGGTGGGACAAACGCTACCGATGGTGGATTTTGTATAACAACATCTAATAATAATGGTTATTTATTTCATGGAACTATTGTTATAACATTATTAACAGGATCGACATGGATAGCGTCAGGATTATTATCAAGAAGTGATGCAAACGCAACAGTACAAAGTGCAGGATCAAAAACTATTACAGGAACATTAGGTATAGTACGTGTTACAACAACCGGAGCAACTCCTGATACTTTTAATTCTGGATCAATCAACATAATGTACGAGGGCTAACTCATGATAGAGCAATTAGTAGAAAATCGTCACAAGTTTACAAAAGGTCTGCCAGCGTTAGAAAATTTGGCTGATTCGATTGATGACTTGTACTTGTCAACGCTTTATAAACTAAAGAATCTAAGCTAATGCCGTCTAAATCTAAATCGCAACATGACTTAATGCAAGCCGTAGCTAATAATGCAGAATACGCCAAAAAGGTCGGTATTCCTCAATCTGTTGGTCGTGATTTTGTCGCGGCTGATCGTAACAAAAAGGATAAGAAAAAATGAAAGAATTCTTTTTAGCTAGACTACGCGAACCATCAACTTGGAGAGCATCAATATGGGTACTAACATCGTTTGGTTTGGTAGCTTTTAAAGGTGAGCAAGCTGAATCAATTATTGCACTGGGCATGGCTCTCAGTGGTGCTGTGGGCGTTGTTACTCCAGATAAGTTGTCAAAGTAACCTTTGTCATCCAAATTTAACACCAACATATAAACTAACACCTAATACCACTACGGTTGACGGTGTTATTATTTCAACTTCTTGTAATATAGGATAGCGTCATGTCAATAGGTAATCAGGTTATAGCAGTAGCTTTAAAGACCTTTGTGAAAATATGGGGTAAGGGCGCGTTATTTACTCGAGTAGTCGATGAAGTTAAGCGCGCTAATGAAACGATGCTGAATGTTACCGGTGATGATAAATTTAAAATGGTCTTTGCTGATTTAAAGATTATTTTTAATGACCTTGTTATACCTATTGGCACAAGTGTTCTAAAAACGCTGATTGAGCTTGGCGTACAGTACGTTAAACTTCAAAATCCATTAGCTGGTGAAGTAGTTGGAGTTGTTGCTAATGCAGTCGAGGGAAAACTCAATGATCTTTGACAAAGAAAACCTAAAAGAATTGTTGCTTGAAACGCTTCAAGAACATCATGAAAACGTTATTGATGCACATGCCGCTCATCACGAATGGATACAAGAAAGAATTGAGTCTGAGCAAGCCAGAAAGCTAATGATGAGTAAAATAACTGATGCTGCTATCCAATGGAGCGTTGTTGGTGTGCTTGGGTCATTAGTTTATTGGGTACAGGCTCACTTTAAGATATGACAGCACTAGAGATATTAATAGCACTTATCAAAGAGTTTGAAGGCTGTAAATTAACTGCATACCGCTGTCCTGCTGGGATTTGGACCATAGGTTATGGAGCTACAGGAGTAGGTATTAATGAACATACTGTATGGCTACAACAACATGCTGATGAAGCGCTCATGGAAAACGCTTTAAATTGCTTACATACAGCGATTAGACTATCACCTACACTAAGAGATGAGTCTATCTATAAACAGGCCGCTATAGCTGATTTTATCTATAATTTAGGAGCTGGTAACTATCTAAAATCATCATTAAAATTTAGAGTGGACCAAAAGAATTGGGTTAACGCAGTACACGAGATTAAGAAGTGGGACAAAGTGAAAGGAGTCCCCCTCAAAGGATTGACTAAAAGACGCGCTAGAGAAGCCGAATTAATTCTTCAATAATCTTTTTAGTAATATGATTACGATCTAGGCTATGCTTAGATTCTTCGTATTGCTTTAATAGTTCTTTTATTTCTTCACTCATCTGATTTTCTCCTTTCTTTTAGCATTGCGTCTGCCTGTTGATATGCAAACTTAGCGCAATCTTCATCACCCCATCTATTTTCTGGATCTGCTGATAACAAGCCTTGCATAGCCACTCCAGCAAAGTGGTCGCGTAAAGTCATTGCGTCCCTATCACTATATTCTTTTTGTGCTTGTAGCAAAGTTTGTTTTAGTATTAAGTTATCACTTTTTAAATCTTCTATTACTGCTTTTAATATATCTATCTCACTCATTATATTCCCCTATATTATGTAATTCTTCTATTTTTCTAGCCATGTAAAACAAACACCAGACAGGGACATTATGAAAACCCTCCTGTTCTTGTATAAGTCTACATATTTCATTTAATTGTTCATTTGGTATTGGAGCAGGTTTTTTCATCCATCTTTCACCGTCTATTAAAGCATGATTACCTACTCTAAATGTTGTAACAGGTGGTGGGTTAAATGTAATATCATTCATACTATTCACCTATCCCATGAAAATTTTCAACTTGTCTAACTAATTCTACAAAACCTTTCCATTCTTT
>CAIZMK010000132.1 GCA_903934035.1 uncultured Methylococcaceae bacterium | reverse complement strand
GCATTTTTAACCAGATGCAAGCCAACATCATGAAACTGAGTGGCAGCACGATCATGAAGCGCACCACTCACAGCAATTTTAAACTTACGTGGCAAGTAATCGAATTCAGGATGCAGAGTCGTCCATTGACGAATAATTTCACAATAAGGGCGCGGATCTTCTATTTCATCGACACAAACGCCCGCCAAATGATCTGACGTGGTGTTGCGCATACAATTGCCACTGGTTTGTATCGAGTGCATTTGTACACTCGCTAATTCGGCTAATATATCGGGAATCTGCTCTAACTTAGGCCAGTTAAACTGAATGTTTTGTCTAGTTGTGAAGTGGCAGTAATTTTTATCGTAATTACGTGCAATATGAGCAAGCATTCGCACTTGTTTGGAATTAAGCAGGCCATAAGGTCCTGCAACTCTTAATAAAGGTGCGTGTGTTTGAATATAAACCCCATTTCTTAAACGCAAAGCTCTGTAATGATCTTCAGAAAGCTCGCCTTTTAGATACTGTTCGGTTTGTCGCCTAAATTGAGCAACTCGCTCATCTACAAGGGTTTGATCGGTATTGGTATATTGATACATGGATAAGCGTTTATAAGACTATTCTAGCTAAAAATTTAATCTGCAATCATATACTGAGAGCCATAAAATGACAATATTATTAGTTGGTGATACCATTAAGCGCTGAATTTTTTGTATCTATAACTATTAAAGTCGGAAGGGGATATTCTCGTGCGTTTTTTATTAATTTTTTTATCATTCTTGTTAATGCCGCAATTGGCAATGGCAAGTGGTTTTGAAAGCTTAGGCTTGACGGGCACAGAACGTGGCATTTATTGCGTTCTAATCTTTGTTATAGCCTATGGTTTCGTAATGACTGAAGAGTTTACGCATATGCGTAAATCTAAACCGGTTATTTTGGCAGCAGGTATTATTTGGGCGCATGCAGCTATTTTAGCCTCTCAAAAAGGCATTTCAGTTGAAGCAATGCATGAAGCATTCGAATACAACTTGAAAGAATATGCAGAGTTAATGCTATTTTTATTAGTCGCCATGACTTATATCAACTCAATGGCCGAACGTAATGTTTTTGAAGCGTTACGCTCCTGGCTAGTTAGAAAACAATTTGGCTACCGTAAATTGTTTTTAATTACTGGCGTTATCACTTTCTTTTTATCATCTGTAGCCGACAACTTAACAGCCGCCTTATTAGTTGGTGCGGTGGTAATGGCGGTTGGTGCAGACAACGAGAAGTTTGTCAGCATAGGTTTTGTTAATCTAGTCGTTGCCGCTAATGCGGGTGGTGCATTCTGTCCGTTTGGTGACATTACCACTTTAATGGTATGGCAAGCTGGTTATGCTGAATTTTTCGACTTCTTTAAATTATTCATACCTTCATTAGTTAATTATGCTGTTCCTGCGGCGGTCATGTATTTTGCAGTACCCGACGAACAACCCCTAGAAACTGATGAAGCAGCTGTTGTTTTAAAACCAGGCGCATTGCAAATTTGCGGTTTATTTTTATTAACAATTGTTACAGCTGTTAGCTTTAAGCAAGGCCTACACTTACCTCCTTTTATGGGTATGATGGTCGGTCTTTCTGTATTAATGCTTTATGGCTTTTACTTAAAAAAGAATCACAGAGCTGAAGGCGAAAAAGGTTTTGATGTTTTCAATAAAGTACGTGATGCAGAATGGGATACCCTATTATTTTTCTTCGGCGTAGTATTTGCCGTCGGTGGTTTAGGTTATATTGGTTATCTTGAGTTGTTATCTGGCGCTATGTATGATGGCCTAGGTGCAACTACTGCCAACATTTTAGTCGGTATAATCTCGGCAATTGTTGATAATATTCCAGTTATGTTTGCTGTATTGAACATGAATGTCGATATGGATTTATATCAGTGGTTATTAGTTACCTTGACTGCGGGTGTCGGTGGATCATTATTATCAGTTGGTTCTGCCGCAGGTGTTGCTTTAATGGGCCAATCAAACCATAAATACACTTTCTTTAGTCATCTAAAATGGACGCCTGCTATTGCTGGCGGCTATGCCGCTAGTATATTTGTTCATTATTTGATCAATAGTTAATAGCGTTTAAATATCGCACAACTTATGCGATAAGCTTTATTAAAAAGGCGGAATGGTTTATCCCATTCCGCCTTTTTTTTCGATTTCAAAAAGCAATGCTATTATTAAAGTGCAGTTATAGATATGGACATGAGATGTTACGTAGCCGTATAGTGATTTTAAAAAACAAATAATGAGTCGCTATCGCGATGATGTGTTAATTGGGTAATCGCACCCGAGAGAGATACTTTCTTTTGCTCAGCCAAAAGAAAGTATCCAAAGAAAAGGCAGCTTGATTGCCGCTTCTTCCTGTGTTCCTCGGTTTTGCCTCGGGTCGGTAGAGAGGGCGTTCTGCCCTCCTAACGACGCGCAGCATCAATGCTGCGCCCCTGTTGTGGCCAATCCAACAAAACCTGCGGTGCTTCGGCGCGACAAACGAGATTAAATTGCCGCCGCCGTATAACGTAAGTTAATATCATTTAATTTTTTTCAGAGGCTCAGTGAAAAATAACTCAACCATTAAGCAAGTATTGCTTAATAAACACATGTGCATTTGTATCTTCACAGGCTTTAGCTCTGGGTTACCGCTTTATATTTTAATTTCATTACTACCCGCTTGGCTGCGCTCTGAGGGTGTTGATTTAAAAGCCATCGGTTTATTTGCCTTAATTCAACTCCCCTTTACTTGGAAGTTTGTATGGGCACCCTTTTTTGACCGCTATATTCCTCCTCTTGGCAGGCGACGGGGCTGGTTATTCATCTCACAAGCCGCATTACTCATCTCTATCCCGTGCTTTGGTTTGTGGCATCCAAAGCTAGATTTGTGGACCATCGCTTATCTAGCAGGTCTAATTGCTTTTTTTAGTGCTTCTCAAGACATAGTTTTAGATGCCTATCGACGCGAATTATTACTCGATGTTGAATTAGGCTTAGGAAGCGCTATACATGTAAACGCCTATAAAATTGCTAGTTTAATACCCGGGTCTTTATCGCTGATTTTGGCAGACCATTTACCTTGGAGCAGTGTATTTTTGATGACTGCTTTGTTTATGCTGCCTGGATTGATCATGACACTATGCATTAGTGAACCATTACTTAAGAATGGCACACCTAAAACCTTAAAGGCCGCTATTTATGAGCCCTTTCAGGAGTTTTTATCTCGCAATGGCATTAAATCAGCTTTACTAATATTGGCTTTTATTTTCTTCTATAAATTGGGTGATAGTATGGCGACCGCTTTGGCGACACCGTTCTATTTAGATATAGGCTTTAGTAAAACCGAAATTGGCCTAGTCGCAAAGAATGCAGGCTTATGGCCGAGTGTATTTGGAGGCTTACTGGGTGGTATTTGGATGATTAAGCTCGGTATTAACCGCGCTTTGTGGCTATTTGGTAGCGTACAAATGTTAGCTATTTTAGGCTTTGCTTGGTTAGCAACACTAGGCCATAACTTACCTATATTAGCTTTAGTTATTGGCATTGAAGCACTGGGCGTAGGTCTAGGTACAGCGGCTTTTGTTGCTTTTATTGCCCAGACAACTCACCCACTTTATACCGCGACCCAATTTGCCTTATTCACCAGCTTAGCCGCTGTCCCTCGCACCTTTGCCAATGCAGCAACTGGCTATTTAGTCGAATGGCTAGGCTGGGAAGCTTTTTTTTTACTTTGCTTTATTATTGCAATTCCAGGCATGTTACTTTTATTTAAGGTAGCGCCTTGGAATAGCGTGCAAGAGCCTATGGATTAAGTTCTTGCTTATATATCGTAATCCATAATTAAGGGCGCATGATCAGAAAAACGCTCGTCTTTATAAATTGAAGTAGACATGATTTTATCTTTTAAACCTGCACTAATAATTTGATAATCGATGCGCCAACCCACATTGTTTGCCCAAGCTTGACCTCGATTTGACCACAAAGTGTATTGATCAGCCTCCTGATTAACCAATCGAAATGCATCCAACCATTGATCATCAGCAAATAAATCATCTAGCCAAGCACGTTCTTCGGGCAAAAAACCTGAGTTCTTTTTATTACCTCGCCAATTCTTTAAGTCTATTTCCTTATGGGCGATATTCCAGTCTCCGCAAATAACATAATCACGGCCACTTTCTATGCAGGCTTTTAGATAAGGCATAAAACGCTCCATAAAACTAAATTTGAACGCTTGTCGCTCTTCTCCTGAAGAACCAGAGGGTAAATACAATGAGATAACGCTTAAATTACCAAATTGCGCCTCAATAAAACGCCCCTCTGCATCAGCATCAGGCCAACCTAAACCATTAACGACATTGTCTGGTTTATTTCTACAATAAAGCGCAACACCACTGTAACCTTTTTTCTCGGCATCATGATAAAAACAGTGGTAACCCGCTGGGCAAAAAAGATCACTTTCAAGTTGATGTATTTGTGCTTTTGTTTCTTGTATGCAAATGATGTCAGCATCTTGTTGCTGCATCCATACAAAGAAACCCTTGCGTTCTGCCGACCGAATACCGTTGGCATTTAAAGTAATAATACGCATAAATTTAACAAATCTTGCCAATAGCCAATGAAGCAAGTATTATAGCGAGTTATTTAATAAGTATGTAACCTCTTTACGGGTAATGTGAAAGTAATATGAAACCAGAAATTCATCCAGAATATAAACAAATTACCGTAACCTGTGGTTGCGGCAATACTTTTTTGACCGGCTCGGTATTAACTAAGGACCTACAAATTGAGGTTTGCTCCTCTTGCCATCCTTTTTATACTGGCAAACAACGCGTTGTTGATACAGCAGGCCGCGTTGACAAATTCCGTAAAAAATACGGAAAATAAGCTTAAAACCATTATGTTAGCTCCTAACATAATGACTAGCTCCAAAAACTCAGAATACCCTCTGCAGCCCGCATACTATCGTTAACAAACGAAATCAATGTGCGGGCTTCAAGTTAAGCAACTTGCGACCTGTAAGCACTGCTCATGCAAGCCCCCCCTCTAAACCGAATCTTGTTTGATTATTTGTCGATCAAAAAGCGACGAATGCATTGCACTGCAATAGATTACTGTCATTTTGCAAGAGACTCCATACAATCAATAATACCAATTCAGCCTAGTTAGGCGATAGTCACAACCCGACAAGCGACGACAAAATATCGGGTTACGCTATCGCTAACCCGAACTACAGCTATACAGTGGATTTATTCTTAAGTGATTTTTAGAAAACGAAGCTGATAGCCCAGAAACAAAAAGAGGGTATCGCTATAAAACGATACCCTCTATATCAAACATCAATCAGCTATTTTTTTATTCAGCCTTAGGTTTTGCTCTTCTTGATGTTGAGCCCATTCTTTTTTTGCTCTTATCAACTTTTTTAGCGTCATCATCTGGCTTAGCTCTACGAACGATATCTTCAGGCCTTGCTCTTTTAACATTATCATCCAGCTTTGAGATATTAAGCTGCTGCCCCGCAACCCTTATTTTCTTTAGCTCTTCAATCAATTCCTTAGGCATGCCTGCGGGTAACTCAACAGTACTGTATTGATCTTCGATTCTAATTCTTGCGATATGATCACCGTCTATGCCCGTTTCGTTTGCAATGGCTCCAACAATATTACCCGGTTTAACACCATGATTATGGCCAACTTCGATTCGAAAAGTTTCCATTTCAATCACACCACCCGAGCCAAAGACACGCTTAGGCTTTGATTTGCGATCGCGTTGCGGTCTATCTTCTCGTTGAGAAAATGAATCACGATCACCTCGTTCACGTTGAGGCCTATCTTCTCTGCTTTCAAAGGTCTTTTTAGGTAGATTTTGGATCAATAAAGGTGTATTTCCTTGAACCAACTTAGCCAAAGCCGCAGCAATTTCTAAAGCAGAAACATTATGCTCTTGCTGATATTGCTCCAATAATTGACTGAAAAAGCTCAGCTCTTCAGAAGCCAAGGTATCAGTGATATTCTGCTTAAATTTTGAAATACGCTTGTTATTGATCACTTCAGTTGAAGGCAAACCCATTTCTTCAACTTTTTGCTTAGTGGCTTTTTCTATATTGCCGAGTAACTTTCTTTCTCTAGGAGCAATAAACAAAATCGCATCACCTGTTCGTCCAGCACGTCCAGTTCTTCCAATACGGTGAATATAAGATTCTGTATCATAGGGAATATCATAATTAACAACATGGGTAATGCGCTCAACATCTAAGCCGCGAGCAGCAACGTCGGTTGCAATCAAAATATCCAACTTACCATTCTTTAAATGCGCAATAGTTCGCTCTCTAAGCGCCTGTGACATATCACCATTAATTGCCGCAGCAGAATAACCACGAGCCTCTAACTTTTCTGCTAACTCAATAGTTGCGGTCTTTGTTCTGACGAAAATAATCATGCCATCAAAGGTTTCAACTTCAAGTATACGTGTTAGCGCATCTAATTTATGTACACCACTAACCATCCAAAAGCGCTGACGAATATTTTCAGCCGAAGCAGTAGTCACCTTAATGGTGACCTGCTCAGGTTCAGTTAAATATTCTTGAGCTATTTTACGAATAACTGGCGGCATAGTCGCTGAGAACAAGGCTATTTGAATAGTATCTGGAGTTTGCTCAAGCACCCACTCCACATCATCAATAAAACCCATGCGTAACATTTCATCAGCTTCATCAAGAACCAGAACGTTTAAGCCATCCAAATTCAAGGTACCTTTTCGCATGTGATCCATAACACGCCCAGGTGTACCCACCACAACATGAGCACCACGCTTAAGTTGACGCAATTGAGTACTATAATCTTGACCACCATAAATAGGTAGTACATGAAAGCCTTTTAAATGCGTTGCATAACGCTGAAAGGCTTCTGCAACTTGTATAGCAAGCTCTCTTGTTGGTGCCAAAACTAAAACTTGTGGATCTTTTTTACGTAAATCTATACGTGACAATATGGGCAGTGCAAAGGCTGCAGTTTTTCCGGTACCTGTTTGTGCTTGACCCAAAACATCTTTGCCTTGGAGCATGTGTGGGATAACTTGTGCCTGAATAGGCGAAGGTGTTTCATAACCGACATCCTCCAGAGCTTTTAGCAAAGGTTCAATCAGTGCTAAATCACGGAAAGAGGGTAATGTTGAAACATCATTGGACATGTATTTACCTGTATTAGAGTATTTGATGCGCGAACAGCGCGGGGATGTAGAGTATTTTTGGCATTATAAAGCAATCTCGTAAAAATTGCAGTACATTCATGGTTAGCTTTAAAACATTAAAGCTTTAAAATTAGTATTTTATAACTTTAATGTTGTTGGAGACGGCCTTATAGCCCCTTAAAATAAAGAAGATTTTAAAAAGAACCCCGATAAACAATATAAGCCACTCAAGAGATTAGCTTAACGCGCAGTATAAAAAATATAATCGGCTGTATAACTCATGCGCTTTTCACTACCTAGATGATTAGCATTACAAGAAGAAGACGGCGCTAATCCCCCCTGAGTATGAACTCGATTGATAAATTGGACATCCGAAAAAACTCCTACACCATGATTTGCAACGACTTCTACTAATAACCATGGAATTGAGGCACTAGGATCAACATCATACTTACCAACAACTCGACCCACAATACGACTGCCCTCCTTGTATTCCCATACTGGACCTGAATAATGATGACCAACAACCTGCCTCTGCATATCAAATAATGCAGCATCAGGCGCAAGACTTTGCCATGCATAGACATTGTTTTCTAAAACACATTGATAAATCTGATCACCTATTGCATGCACAGTCAATTTAGCAACCTGTCCAACAGGCGCCCTAATAACTTCAGGCATAACCATGCCCGCATTAGCAACCAACGGCAATAGCAATATTAAGAACAAAAATCTTTTAATCATCATGACCACCTTTATGTTTAAATTTGGGATTACTATGTTACGCGCATAAAAAAACCCTCTATATCCTTAAGATACAGAAGGTTTTTAAAGATACTACTAACGAATTAAATTAGCCAGCGAAATTAGCCGCTGCGAAATCCCAATTAACCAATGCCCAGAACGCTTCTAAATAAGCAGGACGCGCATTACGGTAATCAATATAGTAAGCATGTTCCCAAACGTCGCAAGTCAGTAAAGGCGTTTGACCTGTCGTTAATGGGCAACCCGCGTTGCTAGTACTAACCAATGCCAAGCTACCATCAGCATTTTTAACTAACCACGCCCAACCAGAACCAAATGTTGTAATCGCACATTTAGAAAACTCTTCTTTAAATGCTGCGAAAGAACCAAAAGTTGCAGTGATTGCATCAGCTAAAGCACCAGTTGGCTCACCACCGCCATTTGGTTTCAAACTATTCCAATAGAACGTATGATTCCAAACTTGCGCAGCATTATTAAAGATAGGTCCAGAAGATTTAGCAATAATTTCTTCTAAAGAAAGATCAGCAAACTCAGTACCTGGTACCAAATTATTTAAATTAGTCACATAAGTTTGGTGATGCTTGCCATGATGAAACTCTAAAGTCTCTTCTGAAATGTAAGGAACTAATCTATTCGTTGCATAGGGTAAAGCAGGAAGTTCAAAAGCCATGAGAGTATCCTAATGTAAGTAGTTGAGGTTATTAATCACTGGTTATCATCAATAATTACCCAGTAATTTAATAATCTATAACTTTAGCATTGCTTAGTCATTAAATAAAGCCCAACATTTAATAAGCAGCATAGAAGCACAAGATGGGCAGTAGCGTTAGAGACTGTGAAAGTATTATGGTTTTAGCTTCCCCCTTTGTAAAAGGGGGATCGAGGGGGATTTATTGTGTCATCGGTTACTGATATTTATTTATTATTTTAATAGACCCAATCTCCCCTAGCCCCTCTTTGCTAAAGAGGGGGGAAATAAAAAGAATACTTTCACAGCCTCGTTAAGCTAAGCCCATCAAAAGCAAACCCACGCAAAAAGATCAAAACCAGGACTAAGCACCACAACAATAGAGTTAGTAATTTAAGATAAATCTATTTTTTAATAACCAGAGCACAAAAACAAGACCTCAAAATACATCAGACTTGCAACACCATCAATAATGGGCTAGTATTAAATCTAAGTTGCAAAAAACCAATACATTACCATCTATAATCGTAACTCACCTAAAACACAACGACTTATTTACTCTACTTAATATCTGAGGGGCTCGCTCATGTTTAATAAAATCACACCACTAATTCTACTTATTACCCTTATTAATCTAAGCGGCTGTAGCTCAGCGTATCGCTCCTACAAGACGCAAGCTTATCTAAACACTGATCTGGTTGAAGCGAGCTATAAAGCCTCAAACCAACTTCAGGATAAATTCACACGGCAAGTACCTAAAGACACTTTAATCTTAGTCAGTACCTTGCTTAATGTTAAAAATTTAAAAGAAACGTCTGCATTTGGGCGCATTATTTCTAATCAAATAGGCACGTCACTGCATGATGCTGGCTACCAAATCATCGGCATGGACCTACCTGCCGATCTTTTTATGATGAAAGACGATGGTGAGCTATTACTATCCGAAAATGACAAAGCTCGTCTAAAACAATATCAATCAGTGATCATAGTCGGTGGCGTCTACGCACCAGGAAAGCAAAATACTTACGTGACTCTTCGAGCTGTTGATAGATTCACCAAACAAGTGATTGCCTCAACCGATTTCTCAGTTGCCTTAGGCCCAGATGTTAAAGTGTTATTAAAAACCAAAGACACCGACACGCTAAATTCCGCAGGCGCTCTAACTGAGCCTTCAACAGGAAATGTAGCGACAGGTAATAAAGATGGAGCCTCTTCCGTAGAAAGCATCTCCCCAAATGCAAACGCTGTTTTAACCAATCCAGATAGCAATAATCAAGGAATAAGCCCAGTAACCACTAACAAAGCCTATTCAGAAGAAGATCCTTTTACGCCAAAAGAAAAGCCGGCTGAAACGATTAACTAATTGAAGTTACACAATAACTTAACTGTAGGCCGGAATAAGACTTTACGAGCGTAAGCAAGTAAAGCGTTTCTGGCATAAACACTGCTCCTGTGCATAGGTATCTACACAAGTTTATTATCGGCGTGGAAACGATAAAAAACACCGTAGGGGCGTATTGCATACGCCCAACATTGAAAGTCTATATGCTATAGAGCTTATTTTATAAGGGCGTATGCAATACGCCCCTACGATCTTCACTACAATGTTATCGTTCTGCGAGGGAATACTAACAATTATTTGTGTAGATACTTATGACTCCTGTGCCAGAAACGCCACCAAACACTGCGCTAGCCTAGCCTGATTTCGGCCTTGTGAATAAGTAGATATTGATCGTAAAGCAGAGACAGGTCGCGACCTGCCCCAACGGTGTAAAATGTACCGACAATACGATTTTTACTCATTATCTGTTTTTGTAAGCACCGAGTGCTGTCAATATCTAATAAACTCACAATTAATCATCTCAGCATGACGATTTAGCCATTACAATAAACATAGAACCAAAAAATATTGACAGTTTAGTTTTTCAAGCTATGTTACTAGCTAAGCTTTAGTAAAAAATATAGTTAAGCATCTATAAAACAAATAACAATAATATCTCTGTAGCCCATAAGCTGAACTATAATTTAGTTACTCTTCGTGTGATTTTTAGATCCAATCTATTAAAACCGACACGAAGTATTAAAAGTGAAATTTTCCGAGTAAACTTAGTACCTGTGCTTACTCAGTAAGCTTGAAACATAAAAAAGAGAAATTGAAATGCAAATATTAAAAAGAAACTTAAAAAAAAGCCTAGCTTTCATTTTTATCAGCGCCCTAATTCCAGCTCAAATTACCTTGGCAGCAACCGACCTTTCTGCACAAGAAAACTATCTTAAAGCCCGAGTAAAAAGCTTAGAACAAAACAATGACCATGCTAACCATTTAGAGCCTGTAGAAAAAAGTAAAGATTTCCACGGTGTTTTTTACGGCTTTCTTCCTTGTGAAAACTGCAATGGCATTAAAGCAACCTTGTCTCTAAAGCAAAACAATCTATATTTGCTAGTCACTCAGCCCGCAAAAGAGTCTTCTAAAGAACTCTACGAAAAAGGCAAATATACCTGGGATGAAGAAAAACAAATTGTGACTTTATCTCCACGAAATGATGCCGCTATAAAAAAATATTCCATTAAAGATGAAGGCACGCTCATTCAACTTAAAAGCGATGGCTCACCTATGAAAGCTGACGCGGCTGATAAATACACCTTACGTAGAAGCGACACCGCAAATACCCGAGAAGTCCATATACACTAGTATTAAGATTAGTAGGGGCGTATTGCATACGCCCTATTAATACACTCTACTCAACTCGTACGCCTTAATCTACAATCTTAGATATTAGGCGTATGCAATACGCTCCTACGATATTTGTTTGCATACTCCGGAACACATTAAATAATAACTAAACCAAAGCTTCTTACTGTAATCATAGCCCCGTCAACAGACAAAAGGACGCTCTCTTAGTATTGTATCGACCTATCAACAGATAAAAGGAAACCATCATACTAGTGTATTTGAGCGTCCTTTTATCTGTTGAAGAGTCTCTTAGAGGTCACAGTTAAGTCTCTATGACCGCATATTTTCATATTTACACTCTGGTTAGAGCTTTCAACTGTCTGTTTTGAGTCTTCTATGAGGGCTAAAAGACCTGTCATTTCACTGATTAAGCTTATCATCACCCTGTTTAAAACAATATTCGTGCAGCTTATGCGATATGAATAGTCATAAACTGCGAGTTTATACTATTGGGGCGGCAAATTCGCCAAGCACGTAGATCGAGTTAGCGAAAGCTTAACCCAACACAATGTCTAACGAAATGTCGGGTTACGCTATCGCCAACCCAACCTACATAAAACCTAAAGGTAATAACTGAGCTTCATCAGTCACAAATTTCATTAAAACGTCATATTCCCACTTTAAGATAGCCGATTGGCTAGCCATCAGTTAAGCCTAAACCCATAGCTCCGATTTATAAAAAGAGCACAGTGGCAATCATTACGGGTTTAAAAAGCCAGTAATTGTCGACGTTTAAATAAAAATAATTATTATCCAGGGGCTTTATGACATTAAGAATTGCGTTCATCACTGATGCATGGCATCCACAAATAAATGGTGTAGTAACCACTATCCAAAATACTTGTAACACCCTAGAACAATTAGGACATGAAATCAAACTGATTAGTCCGGATCAATTTAAATCAATACCCTGCCCTTCTTACCCATCTATTCGATTAGCAATTAATTGTTACAGCAACCTAAGTAAGCAACTCGATGAATTCAAACCACAACGTATACACATTGCCACTGAAGGCCCATTGGGATTGGCCGCAAGAAAATATTGTTTAAAACATAATCTGGCATTTACTACCTCGTTTCATACCTTATTTGCGGAATATATTAATTTACGCTTTAAAATTCCTACTTCGTGTGGTTATGCCTTTTTACGCTGGTTTCATGGCCCTGCTAAAAAAGTGATGGTGGCTACACCGTCGGTAGAATCAAGCTTAGTTGCTAAAGGCTTTAAAAATCACTTCATACGCTGGTCTCGTGGCGTCAACCCAGATTTTTATTATCCTAGATATGAAGAATTTTTGGCACTACCTCGCCCTATTTCCATGTTTGTTGGTAGAGTAGCCATAGAAAAGAATATTGAAGCCTTTTTATCCCTAGACGTACCAGGCACAAAAGTGGTTGTCGGAGATGGACCTCAGCTTATTGAGCTGAAAGAAAGATTCCCTGATGCAGTTTTTGTTGGCTTTCAATCAGGCGAACCTTTGGCCAGACACATGTCGGCCGCAGATGTGTTTGTATTTCCTAGTCGCACTGACACCTTCGGCATTGTTCTGTTAGATGCCTTAGCGAGTGGCGTGCCGGTTGCAGCTTATCCAGTCACAGGGCCTTTAGATGTCATCACCAGCGATAAAGTAGGTGTACTTGATGAAGATTTGACTAAAGCGGTGACCGAAGCGTTAAAATTGGATAAGGATGATTGTCGAAATTTTGCTATGAATTATTCTTGGGCTAATTGTACTGCACAGTTTTTTAATAACCTCGTCCCTGCTTTTAACGAAGCTAAACTACCAGAGACTCACTAAGAGTTTTAAACATAAAGCAGATTGATTGCAAAGCCATCAGTTCCAACAATTAGACTTTAATATTGGAACTGGTGTAATACTGTTTTTTTTGCAAAACAAACTACCATTAACGACTCCTTACCACTCAAGAGTGCAATGATTCTGAATTTTGCGGAATCGCACAAGGTATATCCAATGAATCGCGGCTTTTACATTATTCTTTCAGCACAATTTTTTTCCTCACTAGCAGATAACGTACTACTGTTTGCAGCCATTGCCCAACTTAAAAACTTTGCAGCTCCCTCGTGGCAAATTCCGGTATTACAGCAATTCTTCGTTTTCGCTTTTATCGTATTAGCCCCCTTTGTAGGTGCATTTTCAGATGCACTCCCTAAGGGGCAAGTCATGTTCATTAGTAACAGCATCAAATTAGTCGGTTGTGCAGCTATGTTATTAGGCATGCACCCATTGTTCGCCTATGGCTTTGTTGGCATAGGGGCTGCTTTGTACTCACCAGCCAAATACGGCATTCTGACTGAATGCCTTCCACCGCAGCGCTTAGTTTGGGCAAACGGCTGGATGGAAGGCTTAACTGTTCTTGCCATCATTTTAGGCGCCATCATAGGCGGATTATTGATGGGACATCGAGTCGATGTAAATATTATTCAAGAACTCGCTAAACTTGAATTCAATGGCGGTATTGATACCGCACCCGAGTTCGGCATTCTTGTCACTCTTGGACTTTATTTAATCGCAGCATTACTCAATTACTTTATACCCAAGCTACCCATAGAACATAGCATGACTAATCGAAATCCTTTATTCCTATTAAAAGATTTCTGGAAAAGCTTTCTACTGCTCTGGAAAGACCCTTTAGGACAAGTCTCTCTTGCGGTAACCTCGTTATTTTGGGGCGCAGGTACCAGCTTGCGTTTCATTATTCTAGCTTGGTCTGCAGTTGCCTTAAACTTTGATTTAGAAGAAGCAACGCAATTAACAGCATTGGTCGCTGTAGGTTTAGCTATCGGTTCTGTAATCGCAGCTAAAGCAGTACCTTTAGAACATGCTGTCAGAGTATTACCCTTAGGCATAGCGATGGGCTTTGTAGTATTAGGCATGGTATTAGTTACTGATTGGCGTGTCGCGATACTCATGCTGATATTAATTGGTAGTTTAGCCGGCAGCTTTTTAATACCCATGAATGCCTTGCTACAGCACAGAGGTCATCAATTAATGGGCTCTGGCCATTCAATTGCCGTGCAAAATTTCAACGAAAACCTTAGCATTTTATTTATGCTAGGTGCCTATGCGCTAATGATTAATGCGGGACTTCATATCAATACTATTGTCATCATATTTGGACTCTTCGTATCAGTGGCCATGGGCATACTGGCTAAAAAACATGGCCACGATCAGGATACGGTATAATTTCCACTCCGGAGCTTCAAAGATATAAATGTAGGCCGGAATAAGACCATGCTAGCGTAGCGCGTGCTGGCTTTTCCGGCGACTCAATCTGTTTAGATGCCGGAAACGCTTTACTCGCTTACGCTAGTAAAGCCTTATTCCGGCCTACTAGGCTAATTTCGCTGGTCGGGTTAGCGAGCGTAACCCGACAAAATGACCCGCGAAATCGTGGCAACGATAAAATATTAACTCTTTATCCCTACAACTTTATAACCGTTATGACTAAACCCATCACACCCCTAATCGCTGCTGATATTATTATCGAGCTCGTTGATTTTCCTGATCGTCCGATTGTATTAATTGAGCGTGCCTATCCACCCTATGGTTGGGCGATTCCGGGGGGATTTGTTGATGTCGGTGAAATGGTCGAAGACGCGGCCATCCGCGAAGCGCAAGAAGAAGTGACTCTTACGGTGCACTTGAAAGCCTTGCTAGGTATTTATTCCGATCCTTCTCGTGATAATCGTGGACATACAGTGACGGCGGTCTATGTAGCAGAAGCACAGGGCTCACCTAAAGCTGCCGATGATGCAAAAAATTGCCAAGTATTTAATCTAAATAATCTACCCGAACCCTTAGCTTTTGATCACGCCCAAGTGCTAGCAGACTATAAGAACTATCGAGAAACTGGACAAGTTACTGTCTTGCGAAGTAAACATTCGGAGCATTAGAGTGATCAGCATATTCGCTAATTGAAGCCTAGTGTTATATCACCCCTATAATCACATTACCTGCTCTTAATATCATTGAAAACTAAACACTCTACGCAAGAACAACGCTGTTCAAAATGTTCAACTCTATTAAGTTGTGGCTACACTCAAGATAGTAAAGCTTGTTGGTGCGCTACGTACCCCTCAATCTTGAATATCGATAGTCAACAAACTTGTCTTTGCGAACCCTGCCTTAGCCTAGCTATACAAGAAAAAATTACTTATCTCATTACTACAAGCAGCCTAAAAGACCTCATCGCTAAAGCTCTGCCTTATCGCCATGATAAAAAATTGCTAGTCGGAATAGATTATTTAATAGAAGACAATAATTGGGTATTTACTCAGTGGTATCATTTAAAACGAGGCCGTTGCTGTGGAAATATATGTAAAAACTGCCCTTATTGAATAAGGCTTAGAATCACCGTAGAGACAGGTACGTGTACTTACAAAACCGTAGGCCGGAATAAGACCACCCAAGCGTAGCGCCGCGTGGTGGCGTTTCCAGCACTGGAGCAGTACCTATGCCGGAAACGCTTTACTCGCTTACGCTAGTAAAGTCTTATTCCGGCCTACAATTATAATCACCAAACTACAAACTTGTATGTTCGATAAATGGGCGAATCTGTCGCCCCTAAAGATCATCGTCATCTTCATAAGGCTGAGCCTTCACACTATCTGGAATTACAGGCATTTTAGCTGAGCGCAATAACATCAACAGCCCACCGAGTACAAATAGAATGGCGATTATAAATACAATTATCCACATAGATTGTAACCTTAATTTGGCTTGCTTAAGCGGGTTGCGATAGAATACTTTATATCGTTCATTTACACAGCTAAACATGAAACAAGTCGAATTACTTTCTCCTGCCGGAACCCTTAAAAACATGCGTTATGCTTTTGCCTTTGGTGCAGATGCCGTCTACGCTGGCCTGCCTCGCTACAGCTTACGTGTGCGTAATAATGATTTTTTAGAAGATAATCTTGCCAAAGGCATTGCTGAGGCTCATCAACTTAACAAAAAGTTTTTCTTGGCTACCAATGTTATTCCCCATAACAGCAAAGTCAAAACCTTTGTTAAAGATCTCACGCCCATTATAGCCATGCAGCCTGATGCCTTAATTATGGCTGATCCTGGTTTAATTATGATGACAAGAGAAACTTGGCCAGACATACCTATTCATTTGTCAGTTCAAGCTAATACTGTCAATTATGCGACCGTTAACTTCTGGAAAAGCATGGGCGTTGAGCGAGTGATTTTGTCGCGTGAATTATCCTTAGATGAAATTGCAGAGATACGCCAACGCTGTCCCGATACTGAACTTGAAGTCTTTGTTCATGGCGCTTTATGTATTGCCTATTCGGGACGCTGTTTGTTGTCGGGTTATTTTAATCACCGCGACCCTAACCAAGGCACTTGCACTAATTCTTGTCGTTGGAAATATGACACCTTACCTGCTCATGAAAATGCTGAAAGTGATTATGTATTAGACGGCAATGCTCTATCGATGTCAGATATTAGCCATGCCAGTTGTGGAGGTGCGGAACGACACCCCTTAGCTGACCATGTGTATTTTCTCGAAGAAGAAGGTCGCAAAGGTGAATTACTGCCTGTCATGGAAGATGAAAACGGCACTTATATTATGAACTCTAAAGATTTAAGAGCTATAGAGCATGTGCAACGCCTAGTCGAAATTGGCGTAGATAGTCTTAAAATAGAAGGCCGTACTAAATCCCATTATTATGTGGCACGCACGGCACAAACTTATCGCTTAGCCATTGATGATGCAGTTGCAGGACGTGACTTTCAGCCTAAACTCATCGGAGTTTTAGAAAACTTGGCTAATCGTGGCTATACCGATGGCTTTTATCAACGCCATCATACCCATGAACAACAAAACTATATCACCGGCTATTCTAAAAGCCATCAACAACAATTTTGCGGTGAGGTTAAAAGCTATGATCAAGAAACCGGCCTTGCGACTATTGACGTTAAAAACAAATTTTCAGTCGGCGATAAATTAGAATTAATCTTACCAGAAGGGAATACTGACATTGTTGTTGAGCGTATGGAGGGGCTCTATGGTCAAGCCATGGAGGTTGCATCGGGTGGTGGCTATGAAGTTAAAATTCCGTTGCCGAAGATAAGTTCTAAAAAGGCTATGTTGGCGAGGTATTTTTAAACGCGCACTTAATGTCGGTGAGTTTCTTGAATGATAGACTTCACTTTGTTCTACCCATTCAACCATCTAAAAATGTAGGCCGGAATAAGACAACCCAAGCGCAGCGCGCGGTTGCGTTTCCGGCGTTTCGAGCACTACAAATGCCGGAAACGCTTTACTCGCTTACGCTCATAAAGTCTTATTCCGGCCTACAGCTAAGATCTCATGCGAGCACATCCTTTAAAACTGTTCGATTTGCTAGAAACGCAATCAAACTCAACGTCGACAACTAAGATCGCGCCAAGCGGTATGTATGACATATACTTCATCTAAGATCATCGGTGTTAGCATCACTTCTACTAACACTTCTGAATTATCGGCTCGTTGATGCAACCAATTAAAACACTGAAAACCCTCTTTCTGCGCAGAGTCCAATATTTCTAGGGCTTTATCTTCTGAACGACGACCATCAGGTTGAAATTCCGGCGATATATCACTGGGTTTCTTATTTAAAAAACTCGCTTTCGTCGCATAACCCAGAAACTTCAAGGCAGCATTATTGCAATCAATAAAATTGCCGTCTTTAATAACTAACATCGGCTCAGTCATTTGCTCGAAGAGTGAACGGTAACTTTTTTCAGACTTTGGTTTAATTAACCATGATGGATAAGGCTGCCAATCTTTTATCCAAGCTATCAGTGTAGTTGCTGTCATGGGTTTAGCAATAGCATAACCTTGAGCATACTCACAACCTAGACTCATTAATATTTCACCTTGCTCAACGCTTTCAACGCCTTCAGCAATGACTTGTTTATCCATAGAGGTTGCTAAATTAATGATATTTTCTACTAACCTTACATTTTTATCCGATTCGGTCATATCAATAATAAAGCTACGATCTATTTTTAGCGCTTTAACAGGCAATTCCTTTAAATAAGTGATCGACGAATAACCTGTGCCAAAATCATCTAAAGCAAACTCAATACCCATTTCACGACAACGATTAATAATATTGGTGACAGCTAGACGATCATTAAGCGCCGTGGTTTCTAAAATCTCAAACTCTAAACTACCCTGCTTAAAGTAAGACTGCTTGTTAATAGCAGCCTGTAATTTATCAACAAAGTTGCTTTGGTATAATTGCCTAGGGTCAATATTAATACTTAATTTGGTCTCTAAGCCTTTCTCATGCCAATCACTTAATTGAGTTAAAGCGCTATTAAGCACCCAATAACCTAATTCAATACCTAAAGGATGATTTTGAACGATAGGTAAAAATGATAAGGGCTTTAATTGACTGGCATCTTTGTTCCAACGGATTAAACCCTCAAAGCCTAAGACCTCGCCGCTACGCATATTAACTTTCGGCTGATAAAGCAGCTCAAATTCGCCCTGCTCTAAGCCTTTCTTAATGGCATCTATGGCATTGTTACGGGTAATGGTGGCTTGGTCTTGGGTTCTATCAAATAAGTGACAACTGTTTTTACCTTGATTCTTAGCCACATACATAGCCTGATCGGCATGGCTTAACAGTGTTTTTGCGTCAGCATCTTCAGCGATTAAGTGATTGGGGTAAAGACAGACGCCAATACTGGCGGATACTTTTAAGGCGACACCTTCTAACAAAATTTCAGTACTACAAGCCTCAAGTACATTAGCGATAGGCTTTTCATAGTCGAAATCTGATGTCAAATTATCTAAGATAATAACAAATTCATCGCCACCTAAACGTGCCAAAGTGTCACTATCACGAATAATCAATTTTATTTGCTGACTAATAGCCACTAAAAATTGATCACCTATAGCATGTCCATAAAGATCATTGATAGACTTAAAACCATCCAGATCAACAAATAACACTGCAAAAAAAGTACCATAACGTTTAGTGCGACTAATAGCATTATCTAGCCGATCTAGTAATAGTAAGCGATTAGGTAAGTTAGTTAAATGATCATAAAAAGCAATTCTTTTATAATGTTGGCGCTTATTGATAATGTCGGTAATATCGCTACCGACGGCTAAATAGCGCTGAGGTTTACCTTGGCTATCAAAAATAACAGAGATAGTCGTCATGATGGTGATTAATTCACCGGATTTAGTACGATTAATAAATTCACCCTGCCAAGAACCTTGGCTATTTATTTTCTGCCACATCTGGGCATAAAACTGGGTATCGTGCATGCCTGACTTAAGGATATCAACATTCTGACCTATAACTTCATCTTGACTGTACTCTGTCAACTCACAAAAGCGTTGATTACAATCTAAGACAATGCGATTGAGATTAGTACTATAGATCATTTCATGGGCTACATTAAAAAAATCCAGCGCCGCTTTTGAATTTCTGTAGTCAGTAATATCAGTACAAGTTCCTACATAGCCAATAAATTCGCCCTCAGGCGTATATTGCGGAACATAATGACCATCTAACCAACGATATTTGCCATCAGCACGTAGTAATCGAAATTCTGTGTGAAAATGTTCACGGCGATCAAATAGCCTATTATAGGTATTGATAAAAGTCTCATGATCTTGAGGATGTATACCCTTAAGCCAACCCGTACCCTGTTCATTAAAAAAACTTCGACCGGTAAAGCTTAACCAACTCTTGTTGAACCAAAAAAGATTTTTATAGGCATCGGCTTGCCATATTAAGGCTGGTGTTACATCAGAGAGCTCACGAAAACGCTGTTCAGACTCAATGAGCTTGTCTTTGATACATTTATAATCAGATATATCACGCTGAACACCGACAAAATGGCTTAATTGATTTTGACCATCAAAGATGGGCGAAATAGTCAGCTCATTCCAAAATATTGAACCATCTTTTCTATAGTTTAAAATTTCGCCGATAAAAGATTGCTGTTGATTTAATGAGTCTCTAATACATTGAATCTGTTTTGAGTCAGAGCCTGGCCCTTGCAGTATTGCGCAACTTTCGCCTAGAACGTCTTGTTGACTGTAACCTGTTAATTGTTCGAAGACTTTATTAGCAAAGGTAATTCGTCTCTGAGAGTCAGTGATTAAAACACCATTAGGGATTAAATTGATCACCTCTTCGAGATGATTAGGACTATTAATAATAGTGTTTAATGAATAAATTGTTTCAGAGGCGCATGGTGTGTCCTGCTCTAAAACCAGGCCGGGGCTTTTAATCATCGTATCCACCTAGAATAGGCTATAGCACTAGGTAGCTTGCCTATAAAATTTAATATTGTGGACATAATGCTTGCTTGCTTGCTTGCTTGCTTGCTTGCTTGCTTGCTTGCTTGCTTGCTTGCTTGCTTGCTTGCTTGCTAATGT
>CAIZMK010000131.1 GCA_903934035.1 uncultured Methylococcaceae bacterium | reverse complement strand
TACTTAGCTGAATGTCGTGTAGTTGATCTTTGGGTAGAGCGGTTAAACCGATCTTAAGCCATTGCCATTCTTCGGTAGTCAATCTTGGTATTTCAGCCAGTCGCCTGCAACAGCCATCACAGCCTAAGCGGCACAGCCAATCGTGGTTGTTATCGCTGATTGTTTTTACACGTGCAGCGATATCATCATGGAGTTGGCTGAGTGTATTATGCTTCAGCATCGCTTATGACTTACTTATTCCAAGGCATAATAGGCACAGTAGAGATGCTATTGGCTGGCGCACCTTCAATGAGTTTACGGCTGATAGCGACATACACTAGCGTGTTGCGTTTGGCGTCAAACATGCGGCTGACTTTGGTTTCTTTAAAGAGCAATGAGGTGTCTTCGGTGAAGGCAGTTTCTTCTTGGGGCAATTTGCCGTTGATGACAATAGGGCCGACTTGGCGACAAGCGATTGAAAACTGCGATGGGTCTTCGGCAACGCCTAAAGTTCCTGCAATGCCGCCCGTTTTGGCTTGACTGATATGACAAGAAACACCTTGCACCTTAGGGTCATCAAAGGCTTGTACGCAGACTTTGTGATTAGAACCGATAAGTTTCCATGTTGTAGTAATACAGCCGATATCTTCGGCTTGTACAGCGGGTGTTAAAAAGATTGTTAATAAGGTCCAGCGTGCAGTTATTTTTTTCATAGTAGTACCGTGGGTTAGTTATGTTTAATATTGCCCGTAGGGGCGTATTGCATCACTGCCATTAAGTTAAGGATAAGTTACAGTTGTAGGGGCGACAAATTTGCCCAGTAATCTGATGTTCCAAGATGCAGGGCAAATGAATTTGCCCCTACGGTCATTATTACAATGTTATCGTTTCTGCGCGATAACGATAACATTTAATTATGATTAATTAATGCTTAGGTCCAACTTTACTAGCGCACTTAATGCACTGGTTAGTATAAGGGATTGCTGCTAAACGTTCTTTACTGATAGGTTCAGCGCAAAGTTCACAAATGCCATAACGACCGCTATCTATATTGGCGATGGCTATTTTGATTTGATTAATTTCAGTTCGGGTCGAATTACCTAGCTGATCAAGTACTTCATTATTTTCATTTTGTGTTGCTTGTTCTGAAAAATTCTTTTCTAAAGGATTTTGGTCGTGCCTGACATCATGAATGATGTTGTCTAGTCGGCAATTAAGTTCTTCTAATAGAGTGCTTAATACGACTCGAGCTTCGTCATATTCTTTCATTGCTTATTACTCCGAGCTTTGCTAATGGAGTCATTCATAATACTTAAGCCAAATGACTTGTTAAGTTGGCATCCTATCACATAGTTGATGTGCTAGGCTTTATCTGATGATTCTGAATTATGAAAGAAGTAGATCATAGCTTATGGAGTCTCATTAATAGAGGCAAACTTTTCAATAAATCTCGGCAATTTGATACACTATGGCCTTATAGATAACTATAGAGATGAATATGCCGATTACTTTAAAAGAGCTTGCCGATTTTTGTGGTGCGCAGATTGTTGGTGGAAATAGTTTAAGTGTGATAACTTCTGCGGCTGATATTACTTCAGCTCAAGTGGGTCAAGTGACTCAATTAACTAATAGTAAGTATGCAAAACATATTCAAAACTCTAGTGCTTCAGCGTGTTTTATTGCTGAAGGCTATGTCGTAGATAATATCCCTGAAAGCTTAGCTTTGTTGGTTTGTGCTGATCCTGAAATGAGCTTTATTAAAGCTACTGAATTCCTTCATCCTGCTAGGACCTATCAAGCACAAATTGCTCCGCAAGCAGTGCTAGAAGAAAATGTTAGCATCGCTGATGAGGTCTTTATTGGCCCTTATGCAGTCATCGGTGCAAATACTCTTATCGGTAAAGGTAGTGTCATACTTGCAGGTGCGTATTTAGGTAAAAATGTCAGTATAGGTGAAAACTGCCGTATTTATCCTTATGCAGTGATCTATGATGATGTCGTGCTAGGCAATAATGTCATTATTCATTCAGGTGCGATTATTGGTGCCGATGGTTTTGGTTATAAATTTAGAAATCATCAGCATGTTAAAGTACCGCAAGTCGGTAATGTGGTTATTAATGATAATGTCGAAATAGGCGCAAATACCTGTGTTGATAGAGGAGCATTAGGTAGTACGGTGATTGGTACAGGTAGCAAAATCGATAACCTAGTACAGATTGGCCACAATAATAAAATTGGTCAGCATGTCATTATGTGTGGTTTAACGGGTGTGTCGGGTTCTTGCCAAATTGATGACTACGTTATTTTGGCAGGCAGTTCAGGTGTTGCTGATCATGTTAATATCGGTACGGGTGCGGTAGTGATGGCGCGTTCTGGGGTGGCGGGTGATGTTAAAGCGGGTGCTCAGGTCTTTGGTAGTCCAGCAAAAGATAAAAAGACAGCCTATAAAGAACAAATTGCTTTAAGTAAATTGCCGGAACTACTTAAAAAAGTAAAACTACTTGAAGAAAAAATTGAGGCCTTTGAACAGAAGCCACTTTAAGACTATCTTGATGATTATTAGGGTGATTAAGCCAGTGCTGATTACCTTGCAAAGTAAATTTCAATTCGTTAGCGTAACAGATGACGAATAACCAACTATTATAGTAAACTATATCCTTATAAAACGGTTAAGCATAATGACAGCAACAGATAACGTTCATCTCCACGAAATTAATAAGTTTGGTTCTATGGCCGAACTCTGGTGGGATACTCAAGGCGAATTCAAGACCTTACATGATATTAATCCGCTACGCTTAGAGTTTATTGAGCGTCATGCAGAAATTTCAGGTAAACGCTATGTTGATGTAGGCTGTGGTGGCGGTATTTTAACTGAAGGTTTAGCAAGACATGGCGCTGATGCTTTGGGCATAGATTTAAGTGACGAACTTATTGATATTGCTGATTTGCACAGCCTAGAGTCAGGTGTAACTGCTCATTACCAAAAAATCAGCGTTGAAACCTTAGCCGAACAACAGCCAAGTAGTTTCGATCATGTGACCTGTATGGAAATGTTAGAGCATGTGCCTGATCCAAATTCTATCATTGCCGCTTGTGCCACTTTAGTAAAGCCTGGTGGTATGGTGTTTTTTTCTACACTTAATCGTCAACCCAAAGCTTATTTAATGGCTATTGTTGCAGCAGAGCATATTTTACGTATGTTACCTAAAGGCACTCATGATTATAAAACTTTCATTAAGCCATCAGAACTTAGTAGTTCTGCGCGTGCAGCAGGCCTTGATTTACAAGCTATGATCGGGATTGAATATAATCCTTTTGATAAGCGTTTTAGACTGGGTAAAGACGTGGGTGTTAATTATATCGCTGCCTTTAAAAGACCCGAATAAAGATGAAGCCTCTAAAAGATAAGGTTATTTTAATAACGGGTGCCGGAGGTGGTCTCGGTAGTACTGCGGCGTTAACACTTGCTAAAAGTGGTGCGCACATCATATTGCTAGATAAAAATATCGCCAAGTTAGAAGTTGTTTATGATGCTATTCTCGCGGCAGATGCACCAGAACCCATTATTTATCCTTTTGATCTGGCGGGTGCAAATGAAAATGACTATCAAGACTTAGCCGATAAAGTGGCTGATGAATATGGTTCTTTACAAGGCTTATTACATTCTGCAGTTGAATTTAGCTCATTTACGCCAATTTCCCAATTTAGCACTAAAGATTGGGGGCATACTTTGAATGTTAATTTGAACGCCCCTTTTTTATTAACTCGGGTATTGTTACCGGTATTGCAAAAAAGTTTACAGGCTTCTATTGTTTTTACTTCTGATAGCTGTGCCAGCGATCCTCATGCTTATTTAGGCGCCTATGGCGTTTCAAAAATAGCCTTAGAAGGTTTTGTGAAAATATTAGCAGACGAGCTCGATTCTGCTGGGCAAATTAGAGCCAATATTTTTGTACCAGGTGCGGTCGATTCACCTTTAAGAAAACGCGCTTATCCTGCAGAAGATAAAAGTAAATTACCCACATTAGAATCATTAGCTCCGGCTTATTTATATTTATTTGGTAATCAAAGTTTAGCTGTAAATGGCCAAAGCATTGATGCCCGTACCTTTCATTTATAATTTATTATTATGGCCGAACGAGAAAGTTTAGTTTTAACTAGGGATGTCAATATTATTACCATTCCTGATGGTACACCTGATACTTTAAGCAAAGGTGGAATAGTTACTTTGCATCAGTCTTTAGGTAATAATTTTACGGTCATTACAGAATACGGCCACATGGTTCGTATTGCCGGTGTTGATGCTGATGCCTTAGGAATGGAACCCCATCAACTAAATACCTTGGTATCTGAAACCAGCGCTGAAGCCGTTGAGAAGAATTGCTGGGAAGTCATGAAAACAGTTTATGACCCAGAAATCCCCGTTAACATTGTCGACTTAGGACTCGTTTATTACTGCAATGTAAAAGAGTTAGATGAGCAGAGTAATGCTGTCCATATCATGATGACATTAACCGCACCAGGCTGTGGCATGGGGCCTGTGATTCAAGGTGATGTAGAGAAATGTATACGTGCCTTACCCGGTGTTACTAGCGTTGAAGTTGAAGTGGTGCTTGATCCGCCTTGGTCACGAGAAATGATGTCAGAAGTTGCGCAGTTGCAGTTAGGTTTGTTTTAGCTTAACAATCTTTACCATGTACAGGATCACGGTCGATAAATGCTTAATTTGATGGTCACTGTAGGCCCGAATAAGGCTTTTCGAGCGTGAGCGAGTAAAGCGTTTCCGGCATAGGCACAGTTCCTGTGCCGTAAACGCCATCACGCGCTACGCTAGTCTGGTCTTATTCCGGCCTACAAAAGCTAGGAGCTATAAAGCACGTAGGTCGGGTTACGCTATCGCTAACCCTACCTACAATAATCTTAAATTATATCCATCTTAATTAAGCTGATAAAAACACCTGTGACTACTTTATTTCCTATTCCAAAAAATCATCCTCAACGTTTTGTGCTGCATAATGAAGTTCATGCCAGAGCACCTTTCAATCTTAATTTACCAGTTAGAACCAGTCATCTGGCCTTATTAGTATCTAACGATGAAAAGCTACAAGAGCGTCAGCACATTATTTCATTGTGTGAACGATTTGGCGTTACTCCACCGGAAAAAGATGCCGATCACTTTAGTGCTAATTTCAATTCTTTTCAGATACGTTGGGAGCAGCATGGTGAATTTAGTACGTATAGTTTTTATGTGCATGAAACGCCAGAAGACCCTTTTGCTGATCCAGCCTTAAAAAAAGTTCCTGTAGATTGGTTGTCAGAATTAACGGGACAAGTGATCGTGGCTACTCATGCCATCGTTGCAGATCCTGCTGACATAAATTATCAAGAAGAGGATGTGGATTTAGCGGCATTATCGAATTATTTTGCTGGAAACCCCATTATTGGTTCCAAGGTAACGGGAGGAGCAGCTTCGGTCTTTACGGATTTTCGTATTCATGTCGATGGTTTTAGTCGTTTCTTCATAGTTAACCATGGCTTGCGTGCTGAGCAAGCAGGACGTTTATTACAGCGATTATTTGAAATTGAAGTTTATCGAGTGATGGCTTTGATGGCTTTTCCTGTAGCTCGCAAACTCAATCCTGCTTTGAATAAATCAGATCGACAGCTTTATACTATTACTAATGCAATGACCTTGCCTGATCATAATGATGCAGAATTGTTAGATGAATTAACAACTTTGGCGGCTGAAGTTGAAAATCACATTTCTAGTAATCATTTTCGCTTTGCGGCGGCGAGTGCTTATTATCAGCTCGTTGAACAGCGAGTGACTGATTTACGAGAAGTGCGTATCCAAGGTATTCAAACTATAGGTGAGTTTATTAAACGTAGGCTTGAACCCGCCATTAAAACCTGCGAGTCATTGTCTTATCGTTTCACCTTATTATCGGAGCGAGTCAGTAACGCCAGTCAGTTATTACGCACGCGGGTTGATATTATTATTGAGCGTCAAAATCAAAGTTTACTAACCTCAATGGCTTTGCGTGCAAAAATGCAGTTGAGAATGCAGCAAATGGTTGAGGGTATCTCAATGGTTGCGATTACTTATTATGCCGCTAGTCTGGCAGGTAAAATAGCTAAGACCTTGCAAACGCTGGGCTGGAGCATGAAGCCTGAGCTTGTAGAGGGACTATCCATCCCTTTTATTTTGATTGTTATCGTAATAAGTTCTAAGCGTATACATAAGATTATTGCCAATACTACGGAATAGTTTATTGGCAATCATAAAATCTTAACAATGCCAATGAGCAATCATTTTCTTGCATTCTGCTCGCCACAAACAAGGTTCGTTAAGATTGCAAGAATTGGATAAATGAGTATTAAAGCAGTTTTCATGATGCATGATTGATTGAATGGCATGAATCAAGTCTTCTTTTTGATTGAAGGTTTCTGTGTTTTTAACACCTATTGATTTTGCTAAACGTCTTAAGCCTTTAATACTCATGCCGCCATCTTCGGTGCTGATAATGAGATAACGTGTAATTAACATGTTAAAAAAGTCATGTTCAGCAAAAAGCCAGTCATCCAATTCCAAGCCTGATTCAAAGTTTCTATTGAGCGCTTTATAATAAGCCGCCTCTGAAACCCATTGATGTTGGAATGTACAATCTAATGGCCTTTTGCTTGAACGATCTTTCATCTCAAATTCTCCATAAATAGTCTTCTTAAATTCGATAATATTTATTTCAGTAGGCGTTGACCTGCATTTAACTAAAAAGTGCCATAAATTGTATTTATTTGAAGAAAGTGTCTTTGTGAAAATATGTCATTACCACAGATCTAATCTGATTCGAATGAATTTTAATTAAGGTTATGTGGTGATTTTTATGATGAGATCATACTGTTCTGGACTTTATGTTGATAGCTGATTATGATGTCGCCTGAAAACTTTTTCAAAGAAATATCAATCGGTTACTTATTAAAAAGGTGATGCATATGTTAGAAGCTCAACAGTTAGCTCCTCAGTTTAGTGTAAAAGACCAACATAATCAGTTGGTTAATTTATCGGACTTTAGCAATAAGAAAAACATCGTTCTATATTTTTACCCTAAAGACGATACCCCAGGTTGTACCATAGAAGCTAATGACTTCACTCGATTAGCCGAAGAATTTAACCAATACGATACTGTTGTTATCGGTGTCAGCAAAGATTCATGTGAAAGTCATGTAGATTTCATCAACAAATATGCCCTTAAGGTGATGCTTCTAGCCGATACTGAAGGCGAACTTTGTGAAAGTTATGATGTTTGGCGAGAAAAAGAAAGAAATGGCGTTAAGAGTATGGCTATTTTGCGATCAACCTTCATCATTAATAAACTAGGTGTTTTGACTGAAGCCGCTTATGGCGTAAACCATGAAGGCCATGCTGAAGAAATCTTAGAAAAAGTTAAACAGCTTTAAAATCGTAATCATTCAGTCCCCCTCTTTAAAAAAGAGGGGTTAGGGGAGATTTTATTAGATAAATCCCCCTCAATCCCCCTTTTTCAAGGGCTAGGTGAATAGTTAGATAAAATCAACTTGAGGAGTTTGACATGATACCCGAGCAATCATTAAATCTAAGCGGTAAAGTAGCCCTGATTAGCGGTGCGGGTGTCGGCATTGGTCGCGCTGTCGCACTGGCTTTAGGTAAAGCCGGTGCAACCATCGGTTTACATTATTATTCTAGTGAAGATAGTGCTCTTCAACTCCTTAAGGAGTTAACGGCTTTAGATATTAAAGCAGTGCTTTTACCTGCTGATCTAACTAAAGAAAGCGATGCTAACGCTATGGTGGATAAGTTAGTTGAGACTACAGGTCGATTGGATATCGTCGTTAATAATAGTGGCGGCTTAATCAAACGTGCCAAGATCGAAGATTGCACCTTAGAAAACTGGAATAAATCCTTAGATATTAATTTGACCAGTGCTTTTCTAGTGACTAAACGTGCAATTCCTCATTTACGTGCCAGCGGCAGTGGACGTATCGTTAATATATTGTCACTCTCTGTGCAAACTGGTGGCGCTAATGGTGGCGGCGCTTATGCGGCTGCAAAAGGTGGATTGATGGTCTTTACCCATACTTTGGCCAAAGAGTTAGCGCCCTATGTGCGCACAAATTCGGTGATGCCTGGCACAGTAGAAACTCAGCATCATGAGATTCATTCCACCGAAGAAATGATGGAAAACTACCGTAAGCAAACCCCCTTAGGCCGTAATACCTATGCTGAAGAAGTCGCCAGCAGTGTACATTTTTTAGTCAGCGACATGGCTTCTCATATTAATGGTGCCATGATTGATATTAGTGGCGGACGATTTTTGCGTTAGGATAATTTATTTGTATCTCATCGTTCCTACGCTGTGCGTTATTGCCACAGTTAAGAATAGGAAAATAGCGTGCTGATAGTTGTAGGGGCGTATTGCATACGCCCTTATAAAACAGAACTTTTGATATGTGTAGATAGTTATGTTTGAAGAGAGGGCGGGTCTAATTCTTATAAATTTTATGGTTTGTAAGTTACCAGAAGCGCATCAAGACTTTTGGCTTTAGGGAACTTTTCGCTAGTCGGTGTACAATAGCCCTTTTAAAAACTAGCTGGCATAACACATGACAACTTATCCAAATAGAACCTGTTCAATTGAACGTTTAGTGACACATCCCAAATTAGTCGCTGCTGCAAAAGCCGGCACAAAAACTCAACAGCGCCGCGATGGTATTTATGGTTTTCCTGGTGAAGTATTTGACCTAGAAGGTATCGCTTTTGAAGTGACTAGCTTAGAGCGTCAAAGTTTAGGTGAAATGACTGATGAGCATGCACAAGCAGAAGGCTATCCTAATCTTGAAATGTATAAAGATATTATCTTAAGAATGCACGCCGGAATGGAATGGAAGGCAGAAAGTTTAGTCTGGGTGCATAGCTTTAAAATCAAAGAGGCGTAACTCAACTGCGTTGCCTCTAAACCTAGATTGTGATAGTTTATGACCGTAGTAGTATCCCCCACCATTTAATAATATGAGATTAATTTAATGTTTGATCCTAAGTCTATCGATGACATTGCCAGCCGTTTAGCGGGTGTCATTCCTCCCGGTTTAAATAACTTAAAAGAAGATTTGGAAAAAACTTTCCGAGCAGTATTACAAGGCACTTTGGCCAAGTTAGATTTGGTGACGCGTGAAGAATTTGAAGTGCAAAAGCTGGTTTTAGCTAAAACACGCTCAAACTTAGAAAACTTAGAAAAGCGCGTTGCCGAAATTGAACAGTCTGTTTTGGATAAAGCCGATTTATAATTACCAATACGGCCGGCTTAGGTTATGGGCTTAGCCGTTATATATAGTCGAGGTCGTTCCGGCATCAATGCTCCACTGGTAACAGTTGAGGTACATGTCGCGAATGGCTTGCCGGCACTTAATATTGTAGGTTTGCCGGAGACAGCGGTAAAAGAAAGCAAAGATAGAGTTCGCGGTGCAATATTAAATTCTCGTTTTGAATTTCCTGCCCAACGTATAACCGTCAATCTAGCTCCTGCCGATTTACCTAAAGAAGGTGGGCGCTTTGATCTGGCCATTGCTTTAGGTGTCTTAGCCGCCTCTGGTCAAATACCGATGGTTAATCTTGATCAATATGAGTGTGTTGGTGAGTTGTCTTTGGGGGGTGAATTACGAGCTATCAATGGCGTGCTGCCTATTGCTATTCAAGCTAGAAACCAACAAAGAAAATTAATACTACCCAAAGAAAATACGGCGGAAGCTGCTTTAGTTAAAGGTATTGAGATCATACCTGCTAGCCATTTATTAGAAGTCTGTGCTCATCTGAGTGGGCAAACGCTTATTCATAGTGTTTTTCAACAGCCTGAGGCAACTGAGATTGTCAGTAAGATTGACTTTTCTGATGTGCATGGCCAGTACCATGTTAAAAGAGCTTTTGAAATTGCTGCTGCCGGTGCGCACAATGTCCTTATGCTAGGTCCACCCGGGACGGGTAAGTCCATGCTAGCGGCAAGATTACCTACCATCCTACCGTTTTTAACTGAAGAGCAAGCTCAAGAGAGTGCTGCTATCGCCTCAATCAGTAATCAAGGACTTAATGTCGCTAATTGGTTAAAGCCTCCTTTTCGAGCACCGCATCATACTGCATCTGCAGCAGCTATGGTCGGAGGTGGAAGTAATCCTAGGCCAGGTGAAATATCATTGGCTCATAATGGCGCTTTATTTCTGGATGAATTGCCTGAGTTTGATAGGAAAGTATTGGAAGTCTTACGTGAGCCCTTAGAAACGGGGCATATCACTATTTCTCGTGCTGCTAGGCAAGTTGATTTTCCAGCAAGATTCCAATTGATTGCTGCGATGAACCCATGTCCCTGTGGCTATTTAGGTGATCCTTCAGGTCGTTGTCACTGTAGCTCTGAGCAGGTGCAACGCTATCGCGCAAGAGTTTCGGGGCCGTTATTAGATCGCATAGATATGCACTTGGAAGTGCCTAGGATTTCTCATGAAGTATTGCGTAAAGGTGTTGCCGGTGGCGAAGAAAGCAGTGCAACTATAAGAGCGAGAGTGATTGCCGCGCGTAATATTGCCCTAGCGCGCAGCGGGAAAGCTAATTCTGCTCTTAGTGCAAAAGAAGTGAAGCAGTTGTGTACTTTATCTGAGCAAAGCCACCTGCTTTTAGAGCAAGCGATGGAAAAATTTGGTTTATCACATCGGGCATATCATCGAATTTTAAAAGTTGCACTGACTATTGCAGATTTAGCAGGCTCAGAGCATATCGACATCAAGCATTTGAGTGAAGCGATAAGTTATCGCAAGTTAGACCGACATCAATAGTGGTTTGTCGGGTTACGGCTAGCGCCTAACCCGACCTACGCAAATTTACTTTACTTTGACTAATTCTTTATCATCGCTAGAAAAGCGGCAGATACCAGCAGCAAAATTGTCGCAATCTTTTGATTGTTCAATTTTTGCACCATCAGCAGTCAAATGAATCTTTAATTCGCAATAAGTTGCTTCGCCTGGAGAGTGCTTTTTTAGGACTAACTCAGTTGCAAAGATTGCTTTTGCTTCACCAAAAACTTCACCAGAACAGGCTTTGCTACCTGCTTCATTGGCATTAGGTTCAAAGTTGACATCTGCGCTAACATGAGTTTCATTATTTAGGTTAGTGACTTTTAAATGTTGAACATGATTGCCGTCACGTAAAACATAATGATCAGTCGTAGCGAAAGCGCTGCCAGTAACTAGCAACGAAGCAATTAGAAACAGATTTTTTTTCATGATTTTGTTCCTTTTATATAAGGGTTTGGGTGATGTGTAAAAGTGTCTCAGGCATTTTACCTTATTGCAGGCTGTTACTAAAAGGCTATAAAAATCTATACTCAAATACCTCTCAAAATGCATTGCTAATAGTCAATCTAAAGAAACTGATAAAAATCCTTAATAAACAGCCTGATAAGATTTAGTTATCCAAGCCTAGGTATAACTACGAATAGATTTATCAGCATATTATTGTTTATATAGGCACCGCTCCCGTAGCGTTTATCTTTGTCTTTATGTTTGTTTGGCTTGGCTTGCCTATTTACAAAGGTCGCACTATGGGAGTCCTTACATTGTTTTAATCCCGCATAAAAATCTATCAAGCAGAATAGCAGTGGTTTCTGACTGGTGACATCCATAACATCAATAACTCAAATGATAGGCAACGAAGATGGAAAAATTAGCAAATGATAAATTACGCACGTTAAAGCTACTGACAGCCGCTATTTACTTGTGTCAGGCATTAACCTTTATGCTCGCTGGATTACCCTTGCTGGTGGCAGTAGCGCTAAACTTCATTAAGCGCAATGAGGTGCAAGGAACCTGGTTAGAATCACATTTCAACTGGCAAATAAAAACCACTTGGATAACCTTGGCAGGATTTGCAATATCGGGACTTACTTTTGGAATGGGGTTTGGAATATTTGTGCTGATTTCTGTCGTGGTTTGGTTAGTTTATAGAATCACCGTCGGTTGGTATGCCTTGAATGATGATAAGCCGATTGATAATAAAATGAATTAATTGACTCTCTGTCCATATTTATCCTCAAATTAAATGCATTAAGCATGCAGGTCGGGTTACGCAATCGCTAACCTGACCTACAAAAACTCATAAAAAAAATTTATACGCACAGTTATGTCGCCTTTGCTTGCCTTTACTTCACCTATTTGCTAAATTAAAACCCATAACATTATGAATATAGTTCCATTGCAGATTTAATCTGAAAAATAAGCAATTTGCTTTTTGTTTAGCGTTAAATTCAACGATTATAATTATAAAAAAAATGCAAAAGCTTATCCCAATACCAGCCTGTTATTTTCAAGTGGTGTTGATGCACATTATTCTTAGTCGGGTGGTATTGTAGAAATGGCTCAAAAGAGTTTTAATTTAATTTTTGAAACTGATACTGCTGGTTTTATCACGGTTGATAACTTGGCCTTACGTCAGGTGACAGGTTTTAAATCAGAGGAGCTGACGGGTCAATCTTATCAGTTATTGCTACATCCCTGCATGCCTAAAGAGGTGCTCTTAGATTTGCAGAAAACAGTTAATACAGGTGCGCAATGGACCGGCGTCATAAAACTTAATTGCCAAAATAAAGACTTTTATTGGGAGAACTTTACTGTTACCCCTATTTATAAAGGCTCAAACAAAATCATTGGTTTTCGGTATAGTGGTCAAAGAGCAAGTGATGAAGAACTCAAGGCTGCTCAAGAATTCTACAATGATATCAACTCAGGAAAGCAGCATTTAATCAGCACTCTATCATCACGGGAGAAATCTGCAGGTCTGTTAGGACGATTTTCTTTAACTCAGAAAATAGTTGCGCCTTTCTTAGTGATGTTTTTTGGGCAAGCGATTGCCATAGCAAACTTGCTGATGAAAGCAGATTATCTTTACGCTATCTTAGCTTTTGGATTTAGTACCATTATTGGTTTAGCACTATTAATTTGGATAGTCACTGATACCAAATCGGTGATTGCTGATTTTTTAAAGGGTTTAAGAGCCTTTGATCGAGGCAATTTCTCTGCCAGAATAAATTATTTTGGTAATAATGAGTTTGGTTTAATGGCTAGGTTATTCAACCGTAGCGTTAACTTAGTTGATTCATCTCTAAATGACATTAATCAATCAATTAGTGCATTAGGTGCTGGCGACTTTGGTTATCGAATTGAATTAACCATGGAAAAAGATTTTGAGTCTACAAAAAGCAGTGTAAATGCCACCTATGCTAGGCTTGAATCTATCTTATATTTACTAAAACAACACATTAAAGCCTTAAGTACCGGAGACTTATTCGACGTTGATGATGATCACGCGACCGGGGAATATAAAATACTTTTTGATTACATTAACCAGATACAGGAAAAGCAACATAATAGACTAGTTGAAATGATTGCTTGCGTTAATGCCGCTGGTCAAGGTGATTTTAGTATGCGTATGACAGAGAATACTAACCCGTCTTCAAATACTTTGTTAGAACAGCAAATTAATCGTTTATTTAATGCAGTTGAAGGGAACTTAACTGATATTAGTCGAATTGTTGATGAATTAGCGCTAGGTAAATTAAGCGAGGAGATTACTACCAACTACCCAGGTATTTTTGGTAAAACTGCCCAAGGTATTAATCATCTGCGACAAACACTTATTGATATGATTAATGTCATGACTGATTCGGTGAATGTTATACACAAGGCTTCTTTACAAATAAGCAATGACAACATTGATTTTGCTCAGCGCACTGAATTACAGTCAGTCAACTTGCAAAAAAATACAAGAAGTATGCATATTTTATCGGCAAAAGTTAAAGAAACTGCCGATATTGCAAAAATTGCCAATGAATTAATCGTTAAAACCTCTGATACCGCTATTCAAGGCGGTAAAGCCGTTCATGAAGTGGTTAGCACTATGAATGCGATTAATGAAAGTGCCATAAAGGTCTCTAATATCATCAGTTTGATTGATGAAATTGCCTTCCAAACAAACATATTAGCCTTAAATGCAGCCGTTGAAGCCGCAAGAGCCGGATCTCAAGGCAGTGGCTTTGCAGTCGTAGCCAATGAGGTACGCACTCTAGCCCAACGCTCAGCTAATGCAGCAAAAGAAATTAAAGCATTGATAGGGGTTTCCGCTGCCAATGTGGAAAAAGGTAATCAATGTGTTAATGATGCAGGTACAACTATTAATAACGTCGTGAGCTCTGTTGCTCAAGTAACAGAATTAATGGCAAAAATATCCTTGGCCTCTGCTGAGCAAGGTTTAGGCATTGATCAGGTCAGTGATCTCATTACACAAATCGATACCATCACAAAAATGAATGATGCCCTCGCATTGGAATCAATAGATTCTGCCTCTGTTTTGGAAAAGCAATCACGCGTTTTGGCTGAGATGCTCAGTAATTATTTTTCTAGCTCAGAGCAAAAGTCTATGACGCATTATAAACAGTCAGGAACTCGGCATGATCATTCAGAAGATGAGAGTATTAGCACAAAATTTGAATTGTTTTGATGCTGCATAGATCCGCAAATTAGCTGTATTACTTTTTCTCATGCAATGGCGTCACTGACCTACTTAATTATCTGTGGGCAGTATCTGTAGGCCGGAATAAGACTTTACGAGCGTAAGCGAGTAAAGCGTTTCCGGCCTACAGAATAAATGGTGCAATTATCTTATTCCCTTTATCCATCACGATTCACCTAGAGCGATTCCTGTATGACTATAAATCCATCAACATCTAACGCCGATTTATTCCAGCGAGCATGGCAATTAAGTATTGATTTGATGCCTTTATTTAGCTTAGCCGAATCAGATGTCTCTGAATCGTTACTCGAAAGAACGCAAGAATTAATGACAGCCTCAGGCTTAATTATGCTGATAGACGGCAAATTCATCAGTTATGGCTCTGTGCCTAATCAACAACAAACGCAGCAGTTATTAGTTTGGCTAAGCCAGCAAACACAAGAGGCTGTTTTTAGTTGTACTAACTTAGCTGAACAATTCCCCGTAGCAGCTGAATACCCAAATCAGTTATCGGCTTTATTAGCCTTAGGAATTCCAGTCTCGAAGAATAATGGCCTAGCTTGGTTTCGATCTAAAAATTGCTTGCCATGGTCAGACCATGAAATTGAAATCAGTCGACTCATTAACAACAGCTTGTCAGAGGTGTTTACTCAGCAACACTTAATGGCTGAATTAATTGAAGAACGTAAGCAAATGAGTTTCTTTTTTAACAATACCCCAACCCTAATAGGTTATTGGGATGTTAATCTAATTAATCAGTTTTGTAATAACGCCTATTCAAAATGGTTTGGTCAGTCGCCAGCCGCTATAAAAGGTAAGCATTTACGTGAACTCTTAGGCGATAAAGTTTACAACAGCATTTCATTTGAAATTGCCGGTGCAATGAATGGCGAAATACAACAATTTGAACGCCATTATACTAATGCAGAAACGGGCGAAACTATCTACACGTTAACCAGTTACTATCCAGACATGGAGAACGGTCAAATCAAAGGTTTCTTTGTGATAGGTGTTGATATAACTGATCACGTCCGACTTAAAGACCTCAGTCTTAAGAATGAAACCATTCTAAATAGCATGACTAAAGGCATTTTGTTAACGGATCAAAATCAACAAGTTATTTATATAAATCCAACTTTTGAAGACATGAGTGGTTATACGCTCACAGACCTTCAGGGTAAAGACTTTGATGTTTTGCAAGGTTCAAACACTGACCAGAAAGAAGTACAAAAAATTAAAGCGGCATTAACCGACCAGCAAGTTTATCAAGGTGAAATACTCAGCTATCGTAAAAACGGTACTGAGTTTTGGAATGAAATCCACATCAATCCCATTTATGATGCTAAAAACAAGCTTAGCCAATTTATCTATTTTCAAAGTGATATTAGCAACCGTAAACGCTTAGAGGTTGAGTTAATCACTTCAGAAAGTCAATTTAGAACATTAGCTAATGCCGCCCCAGTTTTGATTTGGCTCGCTGGACTAGACAAGCTATGTTATTGGTTTAATACAGCCTGGTTAGAGTTTACCGGTAGGAGTATGGAACAAGAAAACGGTAATGGCTGGGCAGAAGGTGTGCATCCAGAAGACTTTGATCGTTGCTTAGATATTTATGTTACTAATTTTGATAAACGCCTACCGTTTAGAATGGAGTACCGTTTACGTCGATATGATGGCGAATACCGCTGGATTGATGATTATGGTGTGCCTAGATTTAATGAGCAGCGCGAATTTGAAGGTTATATTGGTGCTTGTACGGATGTAACTGACATTAGAAACTCTAAAACAGCCAGCGATTTTTATAATATTTCTCATGAAATTATCTACAGTACTGATATAGAAGGCAGAATTTTAGAGGTTAATGCGCGATTCTTAGAAGTTACAGGCTACCAACTTGAAGAAGTGATCGGTAAGAATGTCAAGCTATTGCAATCAAGTATTCATGAGCCTGATTTCTTTAGCCAAATATCGCAATCACTCAATGAAACGGATTTTTGGTCGGGTGAAATTACTAACAAAAATAAAGCTGGTCAATTATTTACGGCAATTACCAGTATCAGCGCTATTCGAAATACTGCAGGTCAAGTGGTGCGTTATTTAACCATTGCTAGTGATATTTCTACAGTGGTTGAATCTCGAAATAGATTAGAACTTTTAGCTCATTATGACACGCTAACAAAATTGCCTAATCGTATGCTCTATATGGATCGCTTAAAGAAAGCGATGGCTACAATAAATCGTGAGGGCGATAATTTGGCGGTCATGTTTATCGATTTGGACGGCTTTAAGCAAATCAACGATGTCTATGGACACGACATAGGCGATAAAGTGTTAATTACGGTGAGTCAACGAATGAAAAAGTCGCTTAGAGAAACCGATACCGTAGCGCGTCTAGGAGGCGATGAATTCATCGTTTTATTAACTGGATTATCAGCTAAAGAAATGGCCGGCACGCCCGCTAAACACCTGTTACAAGCCTGTTCTAGTCCCATTATTGTTAACGATTTAACGCTCAATGTTTCTGCCAGTATTGGCATCAGTCTTTATAACAAACAGCTAGTCCATCAAGGTTTGACTATAGATAGTCTCATTAACCAAGCAGACCAAGCCATGTATGTTGCTAAACAAAGTGGCAAAAATCGTTATCATTATTTTGATGAAATGTGATGTAAGTTGAGTGGCTGATCATGCGCTCATGGAATCGGTAGGGGCGTATTGCATACGCCCATCCAAATCACCTAGATTTTCTTAACGAATTCAGATTTAAGCTTCATCGCGCCAATACCATCAATCTTGCAGTCGATGTCATGATCACCATCGATCAAACGTATATTTTTGACTTTAGTACCGACTTTAACCACCAATGAAGAGCCTTTTACTTTAAGGTCTTTAATCACCGTTACGCTATCACCATCTTGCAATAAATTTCCATTGGCGTCTTTAATGATACGGGTATCAGAGTTGTCATCGCTATTACCTGCTTTGGGCCATTCGTGTGCGCATTCGGGGCAAATAAAGTTTTCACCATCTTCGTAGGTGAATTCAGAGCCACAGACAGGGCAGGGTGGAAGCATAGTCATTATTATTACCTAATTTACGGGTCTCAACCTTGTGGAATACGAGGTATCTTGAATCGGCATAATGCCAGATTTAGGGGGGGAATGTCCACTCACTAGCTAATAAAGTCGCTGATATTGTGTCAAACCTCGATCGAAATAGTTGGGAACGAATTGGAGTCAGTGCTGTTGTTCAAAGCATAAATTATCAACAGTTGCCTAAGACGAATGACTAAAAAGCTAAGACGACTCTAGTCTGTTTAGAGAGGATGCTAGAGTGTTTAGAGAGGATACTAGAGTGTTTAGAGAGGATACTAGAGTGTTTAGAGAGTTCTCCAACATGTTTAGTAGCTCTACTAAGCAGTCTGGAGAGTTCTCCAATATGTTTAGAGAGCTCTACAAACTATTTATATGCGCCACTCTGTAACTTAGAGAGTTCTCTAAATTACAGAGTGGCGCTACAGACAACCTCAGAGAGCTCACTAAGCTGAGGATAAGCGCTACCTAACGAGATATACTATCTACTATACAGCTTATAAACTTTACGTCCCCACATATAGTAAGCGTTTTACCGGTAGGGGCGAATTCATTCGCCCCTACAAATACTAGCCCAGTAGGCCGGAATAAGACTTTTTGAGCGTAAGCGAGAAAAGCGTTTCCGGCAGACATACTGAATTGGAGTCAAAACTCATGAGTTTTGCTTTCAAATCAGAAGTATGTCGAAGTGCATTAGCCTCCACCTTTCTTGCTCATCATGCCTTTCGATGGGTTATAACCTACGATAGCGGCCGCCATAAACACGATGAACGCGCTTAGGGTGTAGAAAAAAGCGTGTTGATCAAATTGGCCATATAAAGCAAAACGGATTAACTCGACGGCTTGTGAAAAGGGATTGTATTCGGCAAGTTTGGCGAGCAATGCGCTAGACTCTTTCATCTTCCATAAGGGATAGAGTGCTGTTGACATAAAGAACATGGGGAAAATAACAAAATTCATCACCCCGGCAAAATTCTCTAGTTGTTTAATAAAAGAGGATAGCAATAAGCCAAGCGCACCTAGCATTAAACCAGATAATATCAGGGTAGGTAGCACCCATAGATAACCTTGCCAAGGTGCATGTATGTCATAAAACCAAGCGATCGCTAAGAAAACATACACTTGTAAAATTGATACAAAGGTACCTGCCAATAATTTACTGAGTAATAAAAACCAACGAGGCAAGGGACAGACCATCAGGATGCGCATACTACCCATTTCACGGTCATAGACCATCGATAAGGAGCTTTGCATACCGTTAAATAACTGAATCATGCCGATCAGTCCAGGAGTGATATAGACTTCGTACAATATATAGGTTTCATAAGGTGGCGTGATGGCAAGGCCTAAGGCTGCTCTAAAGCCCGCAGCAAAGACAAATAACCAAATCAGCGGTCGAACCAATGCTGAAATAAAGCGCTCGCGTTGGGTAATAAAGCGCCAGAGTTCTCTGCCGATAATGCCGGACATGGCGCGCCAATAATGTACTAAATTCATGACGCTGCTCCTTGCGTTAAATTATAAAAGGCGTCTTTAATTGAAGTGGTTTCTGTGGCGGCTAAGACTTCATCAACCGTGCCTTTAGCTTTAACACATGCTTTGTGTAATACCACTAAATGATCGTCAGGAAATATCTCATCAATTAAATGGCTTGCCCATAACACGGCTAGATTTTCTTCTGCGGCTAATTGATGTACATAATCAACGATGGCTAGACGGCTAGGAACATCTAAGCCGACAGTAGGTTCATCTAATAATAATAAGGCCGGCTTATGCAAGAGGGCTCTGGCAATTTCTACGCGGCGTTTATGACCGCCATTTAGCTGGCGTATTTTTTCAAAGCGTCGTTCATACATGTTTAAGCGTTCGAGCTCTTGCTGTATACGGGGTAGGGCGACTTTGCGGGATATACCGTGTAATGCGGTGTGATATAGCAAATTTTGCATTACCGTTAAATCCATATCCAGCGTACTTTGTTGAAAAACGACGCCCAATTTAGCTAAGGCGAGTCGCGTTTGACGTTTGATGTCATAGCCACATAAGTTTATCTGGCCATCTCGGCTATCATAAAGACGCGTTATTAAGGAAAACAAGGTACTTTTTCCTGCGCCATTAGGTCCAAGTAATAAAGTACATTCGCCAGGTTGTATGCTAAAGCTCACGTTATCCAAGGCTTTTTTGCCGCTGTACGCGTAACTTAATTGTTCGATACATAAGGCACTAGAGTTGTTTATAGTCATGGTTTTACTGCTACTCCCCAAGGATAAGTGCCTACTGCGATGGATTTAGTCACGGTTTGACTATCTAAGTCGATAATAGAAATATCATTACTAGTACCGTTAGTGGTATATAGACGTTTTTGATCTGGCGAGAAAGCTAGATTCCAAACCCTTTGCCCTACCAATAAGATTTTTTCGACTTCAAAAGTTTGGGCATTAATCACGGCTACTCGGTTGGCAGGACCTAAAGCCACATAAGCGTGGTGACGTTGTTTATCAATAACCACACCCACCGGTTGGATTTTATCAGCGGTGACCCCTGAAATCTCAAATTTAATAGTTTTAAGCAGTTGTTGCTTGTTGGCATCTAAAACCATAACGCTGCCAGCCATTTCAGAGCTGACCCAAAGTTGCTGACTGTCTGCAGTAAAGCTGACCGCTCTTGGTCGGGGATCAACCAAGCTGTTTTCAACGATAGTATTGGTTTTGGTGTCTATCCAATGCACCATGTTGGTGGTTTCAGAGGCACTGACTAGCCAACGGTTATCAGGACTGACGGTAATACCTTCGGGTTCTACGCCAACTTTGATTTGTTTGATAGCTTTTTTAGTAGGTACATCAATAACCGTGACCAAGCTATCATCTTCATTTGATACATAGACACGATTGCCGGCAGGGTTTAAGGCGAAGGTTTCAGGATCTTTGCCAGACGGTAAGTGGCCGAGTTCCTTAAAGCTGACCGTATCGATGACTTTGATGGTGTTGTCATCGCTAGTGGCGATATATAGGTACTTATAGTCAGGACTAATGGCAATCCCTCTTGGGCGCTGTCCTATGGGAATGGTTTTGATTAGTTTTCCAGCAATAGGATCGACGACGGCTAAGGCGTTGTCGTTTTCTAAGGTAACAAAGACGCTTTCAGCACTAACATTACCTAGGTAAAGTAATGCTATTGCTATGCTTAAACAGGTTTTTTTTATCATTGTGGTGTCCATTGACAGTGAGATTCAGCTTGATCAAAACCCAAAGTGTCGAGTTCGGTTTTAGGATGTAAAAAGCCTTCTATGGGCGCAACGGCGATTGATGCTCTTGGAGCCGCCAGTAAAACCGGCATTCTTAATTGACCGTCCCAGATTCTAAAAGACAGCGGTGCACCGGTGTAACCATTTAAGGCAAAGGCTGGGCTTAATAGATAAGCTTTGATCAGTTTTAGTTCGCTAGATAAGCTGCGCGTAGTGGCTTCTCCTAGGGCGCGTATTGCTAGATAAGCGCCATAATCTTGTTCTTCCATCCAGCGTCCGGCTTTTTCTTTAAAGCGATTTTGTATTTGTATAGCCCCCCAATTTTCATGGGTTTTATGCCAAGCACTCGCAATCAAGCCTTGCGTGCCTATCACAGGTCTAGCTAGCCAAGTCCGATAATCGAGATATTCACCAAATTCGCTGTGCTCATCGGCAACCACTAAGACATCATAGTCATCCACTTGCGTAAACACGGCAATATCAGATTGCGTGGTTTTACGGGCATCAAAAGTATGCTCCCAAGTTTTTTCTGTGACTATTTTCATGCCAAAGCGTTTGGCAGAGCGTTTAAGCGCTTCGGCATATAAGCGATCTTCTGGACTACTACCAATCACTAGAAACCATTTGCTCCAACGTTTCTTGAGCATATATTGCGCTAAAGCATCCGCGCGCATGGCACGGTTAGGCAATAGATGTAAAACATTGCTACGACATTGTTCATTGCGCAAGGAGTCATCTAGGGTAGAGACATCAAAGAGCAGCATGTTTTTTGCTGCGGGCAAATCGGCAAGTGTGTTGAGTTGCTCAGCATTTAGATTGATGATCACATACTGAAATTTATTGGCGATGTCTTTGTTGAAGGTATCAGCAACGTTAGCTTCCAAAGGCACAATAAATTTAACTAAATTAAACTGCTGTCCAGTAAATTCACCAGTGGTATTGTTATCAGCGATGCCCAGTTCTGCACCTTTTAAACCTTTGTCGATAACAAACGGATCTAAATTAGACAGTTGCGGCGGAATTTTTTGCTCTTGCGTTAAATAAGCAATATTGATGCTGAGTTTGGCTTTTGCATAAACAGGCTGAGTAGTGTTGATCAGCAACAGGTATAAAAGACTAATAAGTATTCGATTAAGTGACGGCATCATGATCTTGGAATAGAGAGTGTTGCCTTTAATTTTAACGGATTTATAAACATTTATTTAGTTTTTGCGTTATTGACGATTGCCTGTCTAGGCAATGTTGATAATAATAGCAGCTTGCTGATGCTCAATATCATCAAATCAAGCTCGGCGATAGCGTAACCCAGTTGTCGGGTTACGTTTCACTAACCTGACCTACGTTTTTTTAAAGGCTGCCTAAAATGACTGATATCACCTTAAGTTCTATCACGATCTATCCCGTAAAATCTTTGGCAGGCATTAGTGTTAATAGTTGGCCGGTTATTCGAACAGGCTTGCAATATGACAGACAATGGATGTTGATAGATGCTGACAATCAGTTTTTAAGTCAACGAAAGTTGCCAAAAATGGCCTTAATAAAAACAGCCTTAACAGATACTCAGTTAATTTTATCTGCACAGGGTAGGGATGAATTGGTGTTGGCTTTGGCACCATTAGATGGTGAGATCATAGACAGCCAGATTTGGGCTGATCAATGCGCTGCTACTAGCGTATCAGCAGAAGCTGATCAATGGTTGAGTGATTTTTTAAAGCAGGATTGCCGATTGGTCTATCAATCTGAAACTTTACTACGACCGGTTGATGCTGATTATGGTTTGCCTACTGATACCGTAGCTTTTTCTGATGGCTTTCCTTTTTTGCTGGTCTCAGAAAACTCATTGCTGTCTTTGAATAAAGATATGGCCTTAGATTTACCCATGACGCGCTTTAGACCCAATTTAGTTGTTTCAGGTTGTGAGAGTTACGCAGAAGACAGTTGGCGTGAAATCAGCATAGGTGCTATTGATTTTAGATTGCCCAAGCCTTGTTCGCGTTGCTCTATTTTAGTGATAGACCCTGAAACTGCCGAAATAGGCCAAGAGCCTTTGCGTACTCTTAACCGGACTAGAAAGTGGCAAAACAAAGTCTATTTTGGTCAAAATGCTTTGCATAATCAGCTTGGATTATTAACAGTGGGTGATCGAGTTCATGTTAAGGTGCTGGGTGATCGGCAGCCACCGCTTTGAACTATTTAAAATGACATTGGTGTAGGTAGGGTTAACGATAGAGACTGTGAAAGTATTATGATTTTGGCTTCCCCGTTTGTAAAAGGGGGATCGAGGGGGATTTTTTAAATTATAGGTATCTACACAAATAATTGTTAGCATTCCCGCGCGCGAACGATAACATTGTGGTGAAGATCGTAGGGGCGTATTGCATACGCCCTTAAAATTAGCTTTATAACATTGGACTTTCGATGTTGGGCGTATGCAAT
>CAIZMK010000130.1 GCA_903934035.1 uncultured Methylococcaceae bacterium | reverse complement strand
TGAGTTGCTTAGACAAAATGTCTATTTGCTCACCACGTGAGCTGCGATCAATCTCGGCTATCTCATGCGCTCTTACTAGACTTACATAAGCCGAAAGCACAGTTTCGCTCGAGACAGAATGAAATATACTATCGAAGAAATCTGATCGAAAAATATTTATAGAAGGCTTCCCATTATTATAGTTTGCATGATCATTGCTTCGTAAAGCAAGACTTCGTGGAAGTAAGTCGTCGTACAAATTTAAATATCGTTGTGATTGTACCGTGGGTGAAAATTTTTCTACTGCATCTCTTCGTGCCGCTGCAGACCATTCTTGCAAACGCTCAGGATGTTTCAATAAATCCACCAATGCCAGTCCCAATGCTTCGCTGTTCTCTTTGGGTACAAGCCATCCTGTCTCACCATGTCGAACTGCTTCAGAAATCCCTCCAACATTGCAAGCAAGTATAGGTGTGCCACAGGCTAGTGATTCCAATACAGTGTTTGGGAGATTATCTTCGTGCGAAGGAAGCACGAAAAGATCTGCAGCTACATAGGCTTGCCTAAGCAAGCCCTCATCATCAACTTTACCCAGTGAGACTATGCGTAAACCGGTAAGGGAAAGATCTTCAGACGGCTCTCCAAAACATAGAATGGTCACTTGCTTAAGTGCTGCCGCAGTGATTGGATCTGCAAGACGCATTTGTAATGCTGTCAACAGGTCGGCAAAACCTTTTCTTTTTTCTTGGTGATTTTCTGCACCAAAAAGAATACAAGTAGCAACGTCATTGATACCTAATATACGACGGGCTTCGCTGCGTATTCCCGGATAAAATCGTTCAATCGGAACAGAGTTGGGGATAGTAACAATTTCCGCGTTACGGAACACCTGACTACTCAAGGCGCACTGATGCATCCATTCGCTTGGCGTGACTATTACAGGTCGATGTGAAGCTGAAAAAAGATCAATTCGATCTTTGAGACGTTTTGGCGCAAGGCCGTAAGGGTCAACAGCAAGTTGAGGACAGCCGGAACAATCTTGCATATAGCCCAAACAACCCGCTGCGTAGTGACATCCTCCGGTGAAAGCATGTTGATCATGCAATGTCCAGACGACTGGAATACCAGTTGAAAGAAGTGACCCGATCGACTCGATGGACTGAAACGAAGATATCCAGTGCAGATTAATCACATCGCTACGAGCTAAAACAGGATGTTTTGTGAGATCAATACCAGGATAACTAAGTGTAAATAAGGTATTACTAATTGGTGTACGACGCTTATCGATAGATTCAGTCTGGATCATTCGTGCAATTATCGCATCATCTGTGTTATCAAAATCTGCCACATCAGCAATATATGTATAAGGATCACTTCCCGTCTTGAAGCGTACCAAATGGTTTGATTTTGCACCACTGGCACGAAGCGCCAGATGCAGACGTGTAGAGGCTATTCCTGCTCCACCTCGTGCGTTATAGGTACTTACATGTGTTACTGAAATTGATTTCATTCCACTTTGCTCACTGATTTCATAGCGTCTTCAACCAATTCTTTGATCATATCAGAGGTTAGTAATTTAATTTTCTGGAAATCAAAGCATCGCTTTTCTTCACCCATATCGCTCAAAAATCCAGCAATTTTGCCACCAGCCGTGTAATCTATCGCGATAAATGGCGCACCTATGGTATGTGCAAAAACCACTGAATGAAAGCGCATAGCAATACAAAACGCCGAACATGCCATTCGCTCAATCAACTCCCTGGGTGACAGTGGCTCCATAGGAACTATAAGACGTTTATTTCCAATCTTGGCCGCTATTTTCCGAGCAAATAGACGATCATCATTCCCAATAGGGAAGTAGTGCATGGCTAGCAATTCAATACGCGCTTGTGGATAAGTTTCCAAGAGCTGTTGCAAAAAATCGATCAGAACTTTTTCAGCGGCTTCTTGTGTTGTCGCTTGGGGATACTCGGAGGTGAGTTCACGCAGGAAACAAGTAATGATTTCACTGCTTAACCCATTCCAAGCTATTCCGAGACTCCGAATATAATCGCGTGCAGGATCTGGCTGCACTTCGATTGGTTTTTTAATGTCCCATTGCCGTAAGCGTTTCGCACTATCGTGATCTCTCACAGTTATCTCTGTCGCTAATCTCGCGATTGCTATGACATTATCACGGTACTGCTCGATGTTAAGAGGACCAATACCACAACCTTCTATTATCCTGGGTCTGGCTCGCTCTGCAAATCGAAAAAACAATGATGCAATCATCGCAGTCTGTGGAATATCCATTAATGGGCCGCCGGCCATCACCAAAGCATCGGCCACGTCGGCGGCCAGTTTTGCATCTTCACTGGCGTAGTCGAACACCTTGATATGCGATAGCAAATTGGCAGGAAGGTCGTTGATCGTAATAGCCGTGTAATGGGGAAACAGACTCAGTAATGTGAAACGTGCATTGGGGTGGTTTTTTGCATATTTGCCTATAACTCCCGCAAGAATAGCAATGTCGCCAGCTGTTTCTGTTCCATACCAGCCAATCAAGAGGATATGATTTAATCTGCCTGGCTCAATAGCCCAGTAATCAGATTCTTGAATAACTGCAAGGTCGACTGGTTCACCATAAAGTTGTTGATTAGACAAAGCGTTGCTTGCACGCTTCATTGATTCATTTGGTGACCAGTCGAAATGATAATCGTGTATACATTGTGAACAATGTTTTTCAAGTAGCTTTTTACGATCTGGTTCAAACTTCAGGACTTCCAGTCCAGGCATGGAACCTAATGAATGAGGTATGCCTTTCGGTGAACAGTGAGAAAACCTACCCTCACAATCAATACTTATAGCTTGTGAGCTTTGATAAGGGCAGCCTGTTAAGCGTACACCGCCGGTCAACAGAGAAAGTATTGACTCATAAGTTCTGCAAATCTCGCTTTTTGTTTCGTAAAAATGGATGAGATAATGAAAAAAAGCAACTAGATGCTTAACTTCATGAGGTTCAAATGCTCGAATATGTGTGTTGCTTTGATCAACATATAAACGATCGATGAACTCGGCCATTCTGAAACGCAATTCGATACCATGTAATTTAGCCCAATCGAGCAGATCATGAAGTGCATAGACATTTTCTTTGACGATAGTGCAGCATGCAATTACAGGTATTCCTGCTTCACGAAGTGCAAATAGGGTAACTGATGCATGCACAAAGGCATTTTGACGACCTCGAATTAAGTTGTGTACATTGCCAACTCCATCAATGGACACCATACCGGCAAATGAAGCTCCTCGCGCAGCATATACTGCCTTTACCTTACAATAAGCTTCTAATGCCCTAGCCTGACTAAATCCGTTGGTAATGAAATGTCCATGTTGCAAATTTGGTAGTACCTTGAGTGCATTTTCATAAAATTGTTCAAGGTCAGGTCGTAGCGTGGGTTCGCCTCCTGTAATGCCAAGATGCCGAACCTCACTAAAGTACTCATCTGATAAAAGTAAACTAAAACTATCAGGCGTTTGTTGAATCGCGACCTGACGCATCCATACATTACACATCACGCAACGAGCATTACAAATATCATTGACTTGATAATTGATTACTTGCGGTTTTAGGCTTGTCGGCGTACTAAATTTCAGGTGATTTTCAGCACCAAGATTAATCGTCATAACTTGAGCTCTCCACAATATTCGGGTTTTTCCGGATTTTCAGCAGAAATAGAAGCACGAATCGTTGTGGCTAGATCGATCAAGCCATGAAAAGGTGCCAGTCCAGTGCCGGCAGCTAAAATTGAAAACGACGCTACACCCGTAGCCTGCACTAGTAGTATTTTAAAAGTGTCAATTTCTTCATGAGTCAATTGATCTAAGTCTTCTAGTATTTTTTTGCTGATAGCTGACATTCCAATATCAAAGGTATATTCTCCAGGAGCAATAGAAAGAACGATCTGATGCTCAAATCGGACAATAGCGTTTGGTGCAGCAGTTTTCTCGCCAGTCATTCTAGTTTGAATTGAACTCTTTCCGTAAAGAATAGTACCTTTTTCTGTATGAATGATCACTCCGCCCACAGGAATAGCGCTATGATCTCCAAAGCAATGCTCGTGATAGAATATCGCAGTCTCGCCAACACGAAAGTTTCTTTTAGGATCACCATTGATATCGGTCAATGCGACACGCAGACAGCGAGCATTAAATGCATTAACTTGAGATACTCGATCGAGGGGAAGTGATGCCTTTGCCGGAAACAATACAGTAGTTTCATCACTACTTTTTTTCAGCTCTGGCTCTGCGCTCCTATCTGCAACTATAGTTGAAAGTCGACTGGATTGTTCAAGCAAATAATATTCTTTAATTGCTTCTGCCGAAGTTCCTATGCGAATCACTTTTCCATGATCAAGAAGAATCGCACGACTACAGTATTGCTCAATATCGCCCATTGAGTGAGAAACTAAAAGTATTGCTGCGCCTGAATTTCGTATTTGCTCAAGTCGGGCATAACATTTTTGCCGAAAAAACACATCGCCAACGGCCAATGCTTCATCAATGATGACGATAGAGGCGTCAATATGCGCCTGCACAGCAAAAGCCAGGCGGACAAACATGCCACTGGAATAAGTTTTAACTGGCTGATCGATAAATTCACCAATATCTGCAAAGTCGACTATCTGGTCGTAGCGGGCTTCGATTTCTTTTTGGGTAAGGCCTAATATACGCCCGTTTAAAAAGACGTTTTCGCGTCCGGTAAACTCCGGATCAAAGCCACTGCCCAATTCTAATAGCGCGGCAATGCGGCCATTGACGGTTGCTTCGCCACTGGTTTGGGCTAAAGTCCCGGCGAGGATTTGCAACAAGGTGCTTTTACCACTGCCGTTACGACCGATAATACCGAAAGTTTCACCACGTTTTACCTGAAACGAAATATCGTTTAATGCCCAGAATTCACGAAAATAATGGGGGCGGGGGCGATGCTTTGCTATTTTCAGCGCAACACCGGTACGATTGACCGCTTGCTGCACATTAGGCAATATCAGCTGCTTTAAGCGGTCACTTGGCTTATTGTAGATTTCGTAACGCTTGCTGACATTACGCACATCAATGACAATTTCTTTAGAGGACATCGGAAAATCCCCTGCGTGATTTTTGAAACCACCAGTAACCTGTCTGGCAAATCAACAGCCCGATTATTAAGCTGGCTGCCCATTGCTCCCATAAGATGGGTTTTCCCCAAAGCATCAGGTCACGGAGCTGAATCACGGGTAAGGTAATCGGATTCCATAACAAGAAAGCCCTATAATCCTCTGGGAGTGCATCAATAGGATAAAAAATAGGCGCCATAAAAAGAGCAACGGTAGTCACCATGCCGATAACTTGAGACAAGTCACGTAAATAAACACCCAGCGATGCAAAAGCCCATGAAAACCCCAATATCATCAAAAACAAGGGAAAAAGAATAACGGGCGTTAATAATACACCGATATGAATAGTTACTCCGGCCAGTAAACAAAAAACCAAGAGCACACTAAAGCTAACGAGAAAATGTAATAGGGCTGAAAACATTGCCATCCAAGGTAAAATTTCAAGTGGGAATATTACCTTTTTAACGTATTGAGGGTGGCTAATAATCAGATTTGGTGAGCGGTTGATGCACTCAGCAAAAAAACTGTGAATGATCATGCCGGAAAAAAGTACGATGGCAAAGGCTACTTTACTTTCTTCGCCAGTGCCGCCCCATTTCGCTTTAAAAGCCACACTAAAAACGACTGTATAAATGGCTAGCATCAATAAGGGATTAAATAAAGACCAGACAACGCCTAATAGCGAGCCTTTGTAACGACCTATAAAGTCCCGTTTGACCAATTCCCATAGCAGTTCGCGATGTCTAAAAAGACTACCCAGCATGGCAACAGGGGTTGCTGAATGATATCTGCTCATTATTTGGCTGCTTTTGGCGTATGCGCGCAAAGTATCTTGATCACATCATTCATATTCTTTGTGGCTTGCCATCCTAATAGTTGTTTGGCTCTTTGAGGATTGCCTTGGCTCCAAGCTATTTCATTTGGGCGCATCAATTGATCATCATGTAATACATGTTGGGTCCAGTCCAATCCAAAACAGGCAAAAACCTGGGCAACAAAATCTTGAAGTGAATTGGTTTGGCCTGTAGCAATAACAAAATCATCGGCTTGCTCAATTTGCAGCATCAACCACATAGCTTCTACATACTCTGGCGCCCAACCCCAATCACGGGAGATACATAATGCACCCAAGGTTAGTTTTTCTGTTGATCCTTGTGCAATTCTGTAAGCGGCTCGTACTACTTTTTGAGTGACAAACCGCTCCGGTCGCAGCGCTGATTCGTGATTAAACAAAATGCCATTTACTGCAAACATATTATGTGCATCTCGATAATTTCTAACCAACCAATACGCTGATGCTTTTGCCACTGCATAAGGACTTACTGGATTAAAAGGCGTTTGTTCATCGGCAGGCAAAGCTTGGGTGTCGCCAAAACATTCACTGGAACTTGCGTGATAAAACTTTGCCGGTAATTTTAAAAATCGCAACGCCTCAAGAACATTAAGTGTCCCAATGGTAATGCTCTCAATCGTTTCTGAGGGTTGCTCAAATGACAAACCCACCGAGGTTTGTCCAGCCAGATGATAGATTTCATCTGGCTGGACTTTTGATATCACCGTTAGCGTGCTTTTAAAATCATGCGGAGCCATCGACAAAAGCTTAATCTGCTCAATAATACCCAAGTGTACCAGCGAGCTAAAACTTGAAGCACCCGCATCACGTGAGGTACCAAAAACAGCATAGCCTTTAGTAAGCAATAGTTGCGCAAGGTAGGCGCCATCTTGGCCGCCTATTCCGGTAATGAGTGCTGTTTTTGTCATTGGTATTTAGTTAGATAAATTGGAGTAAACAACCTAGCATCCTCACTTTGCTAACGCAGAATCAGGCGTGGTCTTAACGCTTTTCTTTCGGTCAAGAGGCTTTTTTATCTGAGTAGATTTTTCAACAGCAGGTTTTGTTGATATATCCGTCGTTGGTTCTTCTGTAGCGGGCACTGGTGTTGGCTCAATAACTGGCGCAGTAGTCACTGCTGGAATCATCGTTACCATAGCATCAGAAAGAATGCTTAAGCGCTTAAACATTATGCCCACTTTTCTTGCATCTTCACTTACGCCTAAATCTAATGGGCTTGTTGGCTCTGGAATTGTAAATTTAATGCTGTCAGTTGGTATCGTTGTCTCAATATTGAAGTTAATTTTTTTAGGCTTATCACTAGAAACAAATTTATCAGTCCAACTACCCACTTGTATCGTTATAGTTTTGCCTACTTCAGGACCAAAAGCAGGAGCCATATCAAGCTCTAAAGTAAACTTGGCTGGTAAATTTTGAATAAAGGTAAAGTCAACATGCTCTCCCTCGGTCCAGCGCCCTATCGGTTCAAATCCCGACATACCCGAAACGGACTTTATAAATGCCGGATAATCGGGTTTTTCTGAAAACTGAATGCCTTGCGCAAGGCTTGCATTGTAGCCATTATATACTTCTACAATAGGTGCGGGCGCACTAATTGGCTCTGACTCTTCTCCGCAAGCTACTAAATTAAGGCATGCTACGGTAGTAATAATTAGGAGTTTAGTATTCATGATTTACCTTTAAAGTAGTAATTATTTCTCGTTATAAATGATTTATCTTAAGCATTTATTAACTTTACAACTGTTTATCTATTATTTAATTCCATCTTGCAATTCTTGATATAAATCAACATACGACTTAACCATACGATCAGCAGTAAAAAAATCTTTATATCGCAATTCAGCACGTTGTCCCATTTCTTCCGCCTGCTCTGGATGTTCCCACAAATAGGTCATGGCTTGTCTTAGTGCCAGTGGGTCACTAGGTGGGACTACCAAGCCAGTTTCATCGGCAATATTAATATACGTAGTACCGGTACCAATTTCACTAGAGATCATTGGTTTGCCGTACATCGCCCCTTCAAGCAAAGAAACACCAAAAGCCTCAGAGCGCAAATGCGAGGGAAAAACTACCGCATAACTTAAAGTTAACAACGCAACTTTATCTTCATCAGACTGATAACCCAGAAAGTGAATATTACTCAAGCCTAAGTATGCTGCTTGCGCTTTCAATTCTGATTCAATCGGCCCTGCCCCTACTATTACAATCGGGTAATCGGTACCTTGCGCGGCCTCAAGTAGAATATGCAGGCCTTTATAATAACGAATCAACCCTACAAACAAAAAGAATTTGCCCCCTACTTTTTCTCTCCAGAACTCTAATCGTTCGGACTCCACCTCGGGATAGGTGGATTTATCTAGTCCAATTGGAATCACCTTAACGCTATCTTTAAACTTAGCGAGTACCTTACTAGTCGCCACATAATTAGGAGATGTTGCCACTATACGACTCATGCTTTTCAAAAACTTTTGTTTCAATGGCCGATAAAGCTTATTTAAATGCACTTGACGAATAATATCAGAGTGATAAGTCACCACCGTCGGTTTACAAACTCGCATTGCAAAATGCACCACATCCATAAACGGCCACGGATAATGGTAATGAATAATATCGGCTTGTTTAGCCAATTGATAAAACCGCCAAAAGGCAGAAATAGAAAAACCTGTTGAAGCAATCTGAAAATCTAAGCGTGCTCGATGGGCTAAATAACCATCTATCTCAATCGTTCTAATATCTTTATTGGCTGTCAGTGACAATACATCGACCTGAATACCTAAGTTAACGCAGCCTCTGGCAATTTGATTGATAACCTGCTCAATACCACCCATGGTATCTGGAAAAGAGGTCCTATAAAAATGTAAGACTCTGATGGGCTTTTGATTCAAGCAAGCACCTCTTTATAAACGGCAGCAGTCTCTTTTGCACAGCGTTGCCAGCTGAATTTAGAAGCTTGCAGCAAACCTTTCTTTACCGCTAGTTCACGCCAGCTTTGGTCTTGCAGCGCCCGGCTAATCGATTCACTTAAAGCATCAACGTCTTGTGGTTCGCACATCGCTGCCGCATCGCCTGCTACTTCTGGCAAAGTTGAGGCATTAGAACAGATCACCGGAATACCTGATGCCATAGCTTCAAGCACTGGCAAACCAAAACCTTCATAAAGCGATGGAAATACAAATACACGCGCACCGGCATAAATTAACGGTAACTCATCTGCTTCAACAAAACCTAAATAACGTGCCCAGCCTTCTGAAGCGGCTGCTTTAATCCGCTCATGCAAGTGCTCGCTACGCCAACCCTGATACCCTATTAATATCAAAGGCCATTGTTGCCTAAGGGCTTGCGGTAACAGCGCATAAGCATCTAATAAGACTTCTAAATTCTTGCGTGGCTCTATGGTGCCCACATATAAGCTGTAGCCTTGCATGGCTAAACCATGCTTGGTTAATACTGTACTTAACGCAGCTTCATTTCTGGGCCTAAAATCACCAGAACATGCTAAAGGCACAGCACGTATTTTATCTAAGGGCCAACTAAAATAAGCCGCAACTTCTTGGCGTGTTGTCTCTGTATCAGTAATCAACATGTCTGCGTGTTTTAGCGTAGCAGCAATTTCTTTACGCATATATTTGACACGCTCAGGTGGGTGGCAATGCGCCCATGTAAATATCGACAAGTCATGAAAAGTACAAACCGATGGCCCAGCAAAGGGTGGCAAATAAAAATTAGGCCCATGATAAACATGATCCGTATAGCCACGCAAAGCATGCTGCTTTAACAACGGTGAAACTAAACTATAAAGCTCTCTAGTTAATGGGTTTTTAAGCACGGCTTGACGCAACCTATTTGAAGTCACTTCATTAGTTGCTTTTGCTTGCCTAGGCTCAGGTAACTGAGCAAAGCGATAACCCGATAAAAACTTTAACTCTTCTACTTCAGCAATTTCTTTTAAGTGCTTTGCCAACTCGTACGTATACCTACCGATGCCCGTCAAAGGAAAGCGGACAGGATCAATTGATAAAATTACTTTCATAAATAATGATAGATTTAAAGCTAAGTTGGGTTAACGATAGAACCGTTAGCCCAACCTACATTAGAGTTACGTAGGTTGGGCTGCCTCTTTTGGCAACCCAACAAAGTCTCGTTATTCCCGTCCAACAACAACATTAAAGCCATTGTTTTTTAATAAAGCATGCTGTTTTGCTTGGTCAAGATCATAAGCAACCATTTCTTCGATCATTTCATCTAGGGTGATTTTAGGCGTCCAACCTAACTTCTCTTTAGCTTTAGCAGGGTTGCCCAGCAAGGTTTCTACTTCAGTTGGGCGAAAATAACGTGGATCAATTTTAACGATGACATCGCCTACTTTAAGTCCTGGCGCTTTATCGCCAGTAATAGACGCGACTCGACCTATTTCATCTACTGCCTCGCCTTCCCAAGCCAATTCTATTCCTAGTTGTGCAACGGTTTTATTAATAAATTCACGCACACTGTATTGAACGCCAGTGGCTATGACGAAATCATCGGGCGTTTCTTGTTGCAACATCAGCCATTGCATTTCTACATAATCTTTAGCATGACCCCAATCGCGCAGGGCATCAATATTACCCATAAACAAACAGTCTTCAAGACCTTGAGCAATGTTAGCCATACCACGGGTAATTTTGCGGGTTACAAAGGTTTCGCCACGACGCGGTGATTCATGATTAAACAAAATACCGTTACAGGCATACAGACCATAAGCTTCACGGTAATTAACGGTAATCCAATAAGCATACAGCTTGGCTACTGCATAAGGTGAACGCGGGTAAAAAGGTGTGGTTTCTGTTTGCGGTGTTTCTTGCACCAAACCATATAATTCAGAAGTACTGGCTTGGTAAAAGCGGGTTTTTTTCTCTAAACCTAAAAAGCGTATGCCTTCTAAAATACGTAAAGCGCCCGTTGCATCAACATCTGCCGTATATTCAGGGGCTTCAAAACTGACGGCCACATGCGATTGTGCGCCTAAGTTATAAACCTCATCAGGCTGCACTTCTTGCAATATACGATTAATGTTTGAGGTATCGGTTAAGTCACCATAATGTAACTTAAGCTTGGCATTAGCTACGTGATTGTCTTGGTAAATATGATCGATACGTTGGGTATTAAATGAAGATGTACGGCGTTTAATGCCATGTACTTCGTATCCTTTAGCCAACAAGAACTCAGCTAAATAAGATCCATCTTGTCCGGTAATACCGGTTATAAGCGCAACTTTAGTCGTCATATTTTATATTTCTTTAAAGAGTTTAATTTAGTAAATATTATTGTGGTGAAACTAATCTTTGTAAGTGAAGATTTTTAATCACCTCACGCCGGAGATGCTCCTGTCTTGCAGCAAGATAAGCGTGAGCACCTCTATCGCTCATAACATCATCCCCTTAGAAAGGGCATTTTTGTGTATCTGCTCAAGTGCAGTTGAAGGATCAATTACGATGACATCAAATTTCTGCATGCCTAACTTCATTTGCAACTGAGCATTATAGCGCCCACCGAGTACGGCTTTATTCGCAGTAGGTGACTTCAACTTTATTAACAAATCCACATCACCTCCCTTGGCATTGTCATCTAATCTTGAACCAAACAGACACACCGTCGCTTTTTCGCCAAATATTTGTATGGCTGTTTCTGTGATGGTTGTTTGATAATTAGCTGGCAAGCGCATGATTTTTAACCACTTAATATTAACTATAGCTGAGGTTTTATTCATGCTTTACGTAAGGCCATCAAAAAGCTTTAAAACAAAACCAATTGGTTGGTTGGTATTCATTTTAAGTATTATTGAGCATGAACCACTATCAATATATTACATTAACATTACAAATTTATGACGCTTTTTTTAAAACATGACCATTCATTTTGGTTACATACAACCAGATGACCATGAATAATCCACTAGACTGACAATTTCCGCCATTGCAAAGGACACGAATAAGGACACACTTTTATGTGGACACCCCTGATTTCGTCACATTTCGTTGAACAATAAAAAACCCGCCAAGCCAGATAGCTTGCAGGTTTGCGTACTTATTTGCACCTAACTGGATGCCTGATTGGTGCCGATGGCCGGATTTGAACCGGCACAACTTTCGTCACCACCCCCTCAAGATGGCGTGTCTACCAATTTCACCACATCGGCGTATCTTATCTAATCTACTATTTAAATTAATGCAGATAATAACGAGAGGTTACTACCTGCATTAACTGAACTACTTAGTTTCAGTAATTGAGGGTACTTCTTCTGACTTTACGTTAGCAGCAGGATTAGTCGTGCTATCTTGCTGAACTTCCGGCTGACTCATTAAATCGACCGCTGCACCTTTATGTCCATTAATAACCGCAAGACCTAGGCTAGTTACAAAAAACAAGGCTGCCATAATGGCTGTTGTTCTTGACAAGAAAGACGCTGCACCTTGAGCACCAAAAACAGAACCGGCTGAACCAGTGCCAAAGGCTGAACCAGCATCAGCACCTTTACTTTGTTGCATTAAAATTAAGCCAATAATACTTAAGCCTAGCAACACATGAATAACAATTATTACCTGATACATGGGAATTTAACCACTTTAAACTGAATGATAAATCTTTAAAAAGGATTCCGCATCCAACGAAGCCCCACCTATTAAACCGCCATCTATATCAGGCATAGCAAACAGACCCTTTGCATTATCTGGCTTAGCGCTACCACCGTATAAAATTTGTATTTTATCGGCAATAACTTGATCTTTAGCAGCAATATATTTACGAATATAGCAATGCACTTCCTGCGCTTGCTCATCAGTTGCTGTTTTTCCTGTGCCTATCGCCCAAACTGGCTCATAAGCAATCACTGCGTTATTAAAAGCTGCGATGCCTGCTAAGTTAATAACCGCATCGAGTTGCTCATCAATCACTGCAAAAGTTTGATCTTGCTCGCGTTGCTCGAGAGTTTCGCCTACGCATAAAACAGGAATAATTCCTTGCGCTTGGGCTTGACTAAAGCGTGCCGCTACTGATTCGTTAGTATCGCCGTAGTAAGAACGTCTTTCTGAATGCCCAACTAGAGCATACTGACAATTAAGTTCTTTCAACATAGATGCAGAAATTTCACCGGTATAAGCGCCTGAAGCTTGATCAGCAATATTCTGTGATCCTAATGCTAATCGGCTATCTTTAACCAAATCTGCAATATAAGGGATATATACATAGGGTACACAAACAGCGATATCTGCAATATCCGCCCCTAATCCGGCAATAATGCCTTTTGCTAGCAACTCTGCACTAGCACGAGTTCCATTCATTTTCCAATTACCGACAACTAGAGACCGACGCATCAACATTACCTACATATAGAAACAAACCGAGTATCATATAGGCTAATAGCCTTCAATTCAAGCACCTATTGCTTTCTTAACTTCTTCAGCCAATTGCTGAGCGAAATTTTCAACGACACTAGCATCCTCTCCCTCAACCATCACTCGAATTAAAGGCTCTGTTCCTGAGGCTCTTAACAACACTCGACCCTTATCACCTAATTTAGCTTCAACGGACTTTACAGCCTTTTGAATCATGGCTTCAGCCTCTGAAGTCATTTTTTTTGCTGTTTTAACATTAACTAAAACCTGAGGGTATTTTTGCATACCTGACTTCAGCTCATTAAGTGTACGTCCACTATCATGCATTTCTGCCATGACCTGTAAAGCTGCGATAATTCCATCACCTGTTGTAGTCCTATCTAAACAGATAATATGCCCAGAGTTTTCTCCGCCCAATATGCCATTATGCTCACTGAGCATTTCTAACACGTATCGATCACCGACTTTAGCCCTGAGAAGTTCAAGCCCTAAAGTCTTCAGACCATATTCCATACCTAAATTGGTCATTAAAGTCCCGACTACCGGTCCTGACATTTTGCCTGCATCTTGCCTGGATTTTGCAATAATATAGATGAGCTCATCGCCATCAACTACTTCACCCTTGTGATCAACCATGACCAATCGATCACCATCACCATCCAGTGCAATACCGAAATCAGCTTTGTTCTCGAGAACTGAAGCAACTAACTTATCGGGTTTAGTGGCACCGCAACCTTCATTGATGTTGAGGCCATTTGGCTCAGCTCCTATGACAATAACGTCCGCACCTAGCTCTCTTAATACATGCGGGGCAATATGATAGGTTGCGCCATGCGCGCAATCCACAACAATCTTCATGCCACTAAATTCCAGCCTAGTAGGAATACTGGCCTTACAAAATTCAATATAACGACCTGCCGCATCGTTTAAGCGCCTTGCTTTACCTAACTTTGAAGAATCGACTGTAGTCATCGGCGCATCAATATATTGCTCGATTTTCTCTTCTATATCATCCGGCAATTTAGTGCCTTGTACCGAAAAAAACTTTACACCATTATCATAATAAGGATTGTGTGAAGCACTAATCACTATACCTGCACTGGCTCTTAAAGTGCGTGTCAAATAGGCAATTCCAGGAGTAGGCATGGGGCCCAATAAATGTATATCTACACCCGCCGCGGTCAGTCCTGATTCTAAGGCAGATTCAAACATATAGCCTGATATACGCGTATCCTTACCCACTAATACGAAGTTATGACCTTCATTAGAAAAAACCTGCCCAGCTGCCCAGCCTAATTTTAATAAAAAGTCCGCTGTAATAGGCGGCTCTCCCACCTTACCTCTAATTCCATCTGTTCCAAAATACTTTCTTGCCATGATGTTATTACTCACTATCTGAAAAATATATTATTTTCTGATCTAAAAACGACTACCAAGTTAAGACTGAACAAAACAATAGCATTATCTGTAGCGGCGTCAAAATACCCAACAATCCAATGACCTGCGATACAGGGCGAATAAATTCGCCTCTACATAGAGAACGACATATCATTTTTACTGCTCTGTCTTAATTTGATAACCTAAAATACTGAAGACAAAAAAAAGGAGAAGCGAGTGCTTCCCCTTTAGTTTTCGATTTTTCTTAGTTAACCTTGCTCTGCAGTTTGACCAATGGTTTTTTCTTCTTTTTTAAGGTCCAAACCTTTAATCTCATCGACTTTAACATCACCACGAGGAGGCTTATCATCCCAACCTTGAGGATCTCTTACTGGCTTACGAGCCATTAAATCTTCAATTTGAAACTTATCGATAGTCTCATATTTCATTAATGCTTCAGCCATTGCGTGCAAGATATCAATATTTTCTTTGAGCAAGCGCTCTGCTCTCTCATAGTTACGATCAATAAATGAACGTATTTCTTCATCTATGGTATGAGATGTTTCTTCAGCAACTGTTTTATGTTGTGTTACTGAACGACCGAGGAAAACCTCTCCCTCTTCTTCACTATAAGATAATGGACCTAAACGTTGAGACAAGCCCCATTTAGTCACCATATTTCTAGCTAATTCAGTCGCTCTCTCAATGTCATTAGAAGCACCCGTACTAACTTGTTCCCAACCAAAAACCACTTCCTCGGCAATTCGACCACCGTATAAACTAGAAATCATACTATCTAGTTTTTGTTTACTAGCACTATATTGGTCTCTTTCAGGTAAGAACATAGTGACACCTAAAGCACGTCCTCTAGGCATAATACTAACTTTATAAACTGGATCATGCTCAGGCACTAACTTACCAACAATGGCGTGCCCTGCCTCATGATAAGCCGTCATCCTTTTCTCTTTCTCATCCATGACCATGGTGTGTCTTTCTGCACCCATAATGAGTTTGTCTTTGGCTTTTTCCAAATCAGACATATTAACGACACGCTTATTCATTCTAGCCGCGAACAAAGCCGCTTCATTAATAAGATTAGCTAAATCAGCTCCCGAGAAGCCTGGTGTTCCTTGAGCGATATATTTAACTTCAACATCATCAGCAACAGGCACTTTTTTCATGTGTACGTCGAGAATTTGCTCACGACCACGAACATCTGGCAAGCCTACTGTAACTTGGCGATCAAAACGACCTGGGCGTAATAAAGCTTTATCTAAAACATCAGGACGATTAGTTGCAGCAATGACGATGATTCCTTCGTTGCCTTCAAAACCATCCATTTCTACCAATAATTGGTTCAATGTTTGTTCGCGCTCATCGTTACCACCACCTAAACCAGCGCCACGCTGACGACCTACCGCATCAATTTCGTCTATAAAAATAATGCAAGGTGCATGTTTTTTAGCTTGCTCAAACATATCTCTGACACGAGAAGCACCGACACCAACAAACATTTCTACGAAATCTGAACCTGAGATAGTAAAGAAAGGTACTTTAGCTTCACCAGCAATAGCTCTAGCTAGCAAGGTTTTACCTGTACCAGGAGGGCCTATCATTAAAGCGCCTCTTGGAATCTTACCGCCTAATTTTTGATACTTGGCAGGATCTCTAAGAAAATCTACCATCTCAACAACTTCTTCTTTAGCTTCGTCACAGCCTGCAACATCAGCAAACGTTACTTTGATCTGATCTTCTTCCAACATGCGGGCTTTACTTTTACCAAAGCCCATTGCGCCACGACCACCTGCACCACCACCTTGCATTTGACGCATGAAGAAAACCCAAACTGCAATTAATAACAACATCGGTCCAAAAGAAACCAATAGTTGCATTAACATAGATGGTTGCTCTGGGGGAACGGCCTTTATATCAACCTTATTAGCCAATAAATCATCAACTAAATGACCATCTGTAGGCGCATAAACTCTAAATAATTGACCACCTTGCATCTTGCCTTTAACTATATGCTCGTCAATTATTACCTGCTGAACTTGTCCTGCTTTCACCGACTCAATAAATTGAGAATAAGATAACGATGAATCAGCGCGTTCGCCTTGTGGACCGAAATTATTAAAAAGGGACATCAGCACCACAGCGACGACCACCCACAAGACTATATTTTTTATCATATCACTCACAAACACACCCTAACCCAAATGGCTCTCGGTAAAAAAACTGGCTGATTATATCAGGACTTGACTCTCCTGACTTTGGTTATTTATTTAGAACTTACTAGCAATTTTAAATCTTTGTAGAAATAGGGGCATTAAATTTCATTTAAAGCCCTTAGCCAAAATATAAACTTCATTACTTCGTGGCCTTGAGGCCTTTGGCTTTCTAATAATAACTTTTGTAAAATGACGCTGAACTTCTTGGTAGTATATTTCAAAGCCCTCGCCATGAAATAATTTGACCAAAAAACTACCGTTCTTTGATAACACTGTTTTTGCGGTATCTAAAGCTAACTCCGCTAAATAAATAGCACGCGGCTGATCCACCGCTTTATTACCACTCATGTTCGGCGCCATATCAGACATGACCAAACTCACTGGAGCCTGATTTAAAATCTCATAAAGACCATTTAAAACATCCTCTTCTCGAAAATCGCCTTGTATAAAATCTACGCCCTCTATAGATTCCATAGGCAAAATATCTAAAGCAATTAGCTTATCTTTTTTACCCATTAACTCCCTTGCCATTTGAGACCAGCCACCAGGAGCGGCTCCCAAATCGATGACATTCATACCCGGCTTAATAAGCTGATCTTTTTCTTGGATCTCTTTTAATTTAAAAACAGCACGCGAACGATAACCTTGTATTTGTGCCATTTTGACATATTCATCTTCAAAATGTTCTTGCATCCAACGGCTACTACTTTTACTTCGGGCCATAATCTGTTGTATAGTATAAAGTGATTTTTGATTCAGGAATAATGCGTGAACCCTACAGATAAGAAAAAACTAAGAGCCGACGCTCATACTTTAAAGCCAATAGTAACTATTGGGCAATCAGGCCTAACAGCTCCTGTACTAGCAGAAATTGAGCTAGCACTTGATCACCACGAACTCATTAAAGTTAAAATACGTGCAGAACGCGATAGTCGTAAACTCATCAGCGAACAAATACATAACAATACTGGCGCAGAGATTATTCAAAGCATCGGCCAAGTCGTCGTTATCTACCGATTAAATCCAAAAAAATAGACTTAAAAGGGCTAAAGGCAGAGAGTTAAGCATCACATTTGTCGTACCTTAATTTGCGAACCATCTAGTCTTAGCCTTTTGCTTACCCTCAAGCTGTCCCACCTAAGTTCTTAACTAAATTAAAGCGAATGAGATAGCTAATATAACCTTCGCTTTAAATTGATCAAATATATTTAATCGAAATAATTTCATAATCGACATTGCCACCGGGTGTTTTCACCGTCACAACATCTTCAATTTCTTTTCCGATTAACGCCCGAGCAATAGGTGAACCAATTGAGATGCGACCTTCTTTTATACTCGCCTCATCCTCACCGACAATTTGATAAGTCACTCTTTTTTCAGACTCAATATCTTCTATTTCTACCGTTGCACCAAATACCACTTTTCCATTTGCGTCAACTTTAGTGATATCAATAATTTGTGCATTAGATAGCTTGCCCTCAATTTCAGCAATACGACCCTCAGCAAAGCTTTGTTGTTCTTTTGCAGCATGGTACTCAGCATTTTCTTTTAAATCACCGTGTTCACGCGCTGTGGCGATAGAAGCAATAATACGCGGACGCACCACTGATTTTAACTCTTCTAATTCTGCGCGTAATTTTTCTGCACCTTTGACAGTGAGAGGTACTTTATTCATGTTTAAATTCCATTAATTATTTATTAAGACTAAAGATGCAATCTTCTATATCTATATCTTTAAATCAAACTTTTATGTAAGTCCTGTAAACAGGAAACATCTCCAGCGTCCAACTCTCCCAATGCGTAACAAGCAGCCTTTGCACCTGCCATAGTGGTGTAATAAGTAACCCGATGTTGCAAAGCCTCTCTACGCATAGTAAAAGAATCTGAAATCGCCTTCTTTCCTTCTGTGGTATTAATAATCAACTGTATTTGATCATTTTTAATCATATCAACCGTATTAGGACGACCTTCATTAACCTTGTTAACAACTTCACACGGAATCCCTGCTTCACGAAGAAATCTTGCAGTACCGCTAGTCGCAACAATTTCATATTTCTTTTCGACTAGCATCCTAGCAACATCAGGCGCTTTTGCTTTATCGGCATCACGGATACTCATTAAAACTTTTCCACTATCGTTTAATCTTACGCCAGCTGCGCGCTGTGATTTGGCGAAAGCCTCTCCAAAAGTTTTACCTATACCCATTACTTCACCCGTTGACTTCATTTCAGGACCCAATAAAGGATCAACACCAGGGAATTTAACAAAGGGAAATACAGCCTCTTTTACTGAATAGTAATCAGGAATACGTTCTTCCATAATGCCCTGTTGAGTCAATGTTTGCCCAACCATGACGCGAGCAGCAATTTTAGCCAAGGGATAGCCTGTCGCTTTCGATACAAAAGGCGCGGTGCGAGAAGCACGAGGATTCACTTCTAATACATAAATTTCCTCACCCTGAATGGCAAATTGAGTATTCATCAAGCCTCTTACACCCAAGGCTTCAGCCATTTTAGCGACTTGGTCACGCAACTTATCTTGTAGATGCTCAGCTAATTCATAAGGCGGCAATGAGCAAGCTGAATCACCTGAATGCACGCCCGCTTGTTCGATATGCTCCATCAAACCGCCAATCAATACACGTTCACCATCATAAATAGCATCTACATCCATTTCTACTGCATCATCGAGAAAACGATCTAACAATACGGGCGCATCGTTTGAAACACTGACAGCCTCTTTCATATAGCGCTGCAAACCTTCTTCAGTGAAGACGATTTCCATACCACGACCGCCAAGCACATAAGAAGGCCTAACGACCAAGGGATAGCCCAGCTCTTTTGCCGCAATAATGGCTTGATCAACTGATCGAGCCGTACCATTAGGCGGCTGTTTTAAACCCAATCTTTCTAATAATTTTTGGAATCGCTCACGATCTTCAGCCAAATCAATAGAATCTGGCGATGTGCCAATAATTGGCACACCTGCAGCTTCTAAAGCACGAGCCAGTTTCAAAGGCGTTTGCCCACCATATTGAACAATAACCCCTTTAGGTTTTTCAATATGAACAATTTCTAACACATCTTCCAGCGTTAAAGACTCAAAATATAAACGATCAGAGGTGTCGAAATCAGTAGAAACTGTCTCAGGATTACAATTAATCATGATAGTTTCGTAACCATCTTCACGCAATGCCAAGGCGGCATGTACACAGCAGTAATCAAATTCGATACCTTGACCAATTCGATTAGGACCGCCACCGAGAATTATAATTTTTTCTTTATCTGAAACCCTCGCCTCACATTCTTCTTCATAGGTAGAATACAAATAAGCGGTATCAGATGAAAATTCAGCCGCGCAAGAATCGATACGTTTGTAGACTGGACGAATGTTTTGTTTATGGCGCACATTACGTACTTCAATTTCTGAAGCATCCAGTAACTTAGCTATTCGTAAATCTGAAAAGCCTTTGCGCTTTAGTTTATAAAGTTCGCCATCCTTCAATGTAGATAAGGTTTTAGTTGCTAATGACTGCTCAGTAATAATAAGATCTTCAATTTGCGCTAAAAACCATGGATCAATTTTAGAAGCATCATGAACCTCCGTTAGCGTCATGCCGCTCCGGAAGGCATCAGCCACATATAACAAACGATCAGGTCCTGGATGACGCATTTCCCTTTGCATCTTATCGCTTGCATCATCTGCACTCAAATCAACTATTTCATCAAGACCGCTGATACCTATTTCTAAGCCACGCAAAGCTTTCTGCAATGACTCCTGAAAAGTACGGCCAATAGCCATCACTTCACCCACAGATTTCATTTGCGTGGTTAAGCGATCATCGGCTTGCGGAAACTTTTCAAAAGTAAAACGTGGCACTTTAGTGACTACATAATCAATAGTAGGCTCAAAAGATGCGGGCGTCGCGCCACCAGTAATCTCATTCTTCAGTTCATCTAAGGTATAACCTACCGCCAACTTTGCAGCGACTTTAGCGATAGGAAAACCCGTCGCTTTAGACGCCAAAGCTGATGAACGCGAAACACGCGGATTCATTTCGATAACTATCATACGACCATCAGCCGGATTAATAGCGACCTGAACATTCGATCCGCCAGTATCTACGCCAATCTCACGCAATACTGCCAAAGATACATTACGCAGAATTTGATATTCTTTATCGGTCAAAGTTTGTGCTGGTGCGACGGTAATTGAATCACCAGTATGCACACCCATCGGGTCAAAATTCTCAATTGAGCAGACAATAATGCAGTTATCCTTAGAATCCCGCACCACTTCCATTTCATATTCTTTCCAGCCCAATACAGATTCTTCAATCAGCAACTCATTGGTAGGCGATAGATACAAACCACGCTCACAAATCTCAACAAATTCTTCTTTGTTATAAGCAATGCCACCGCCACTACCACCCATTGTAAAAGATGGACGTATGACCGTTGGATAGCCAACCTCCTTTTGCGCAGCTAAAGCTTCTTCCATGCTATGAGCTGTTTTTGATTTAGCGACTTCATAACCAATACGGTGCATCGCTTCATTAAACAACTGGCGATCTTCAGCTTTATTAATGGCTTCTTTTGTCGCTCCGATCATCTCGACATTATATTTAGCTAATACGCCATGTTTATCAAGATCAAGTGCACAATTTAAAGCAGTTTGACCGCCCATAGTTGGCAACACCGCATCTGGGCGCTCTTTAGCAATAATTTTTTCAACAGTTTGCCAATCAATAGGCTCGATATAAATAGCATCGGCCATATCGGGATCAGTCATAATGGTAGCTGGATTTGAATTAACCAAAATAACTCGGTAACCCTCTTCACGTAACGCTTTACAAGCTTGAGTACCTGAGTAATCAAACTCACAGGCCTGACCAATAACAATAGGGCCTGCGCCCAATAATAATATCGATTTTATGTCGGTTCTTTTTGGCATAGTCTTTAAGTATTGCTCTATGTTAATTCTTTCATGAGTTAGGTAAGCTGACTTAACCTAAAAATTTTAGCGAGGATGTTAGTCTCAAGCGGCGCAAAGCTAAGCAGATCTAACTCGTTGACATCATATCAATAAATTCATCAAACAAGGCTTCAACATCATGCGGCCCCGGATTACCCTCAGGATGACCTTGAAAGCTAAAGGCAGGGCAATCAATACGCTTAATGCCTTGTAAACTGCCATCAAATAAGGAGCGATAAGTAGCGATCAGATTACTCGGCAAGCTTGCCTCATTAACTGCAAAACCATGATTTTGACTACTAATCATAACTCGTCCAGTAGAAATCTCTTGAACAGGATGATTCGCACCGTGATGACCGAATTTCATTTTTTCAGTTTGTGCACCACTGGCTAATGCCAATAGTTGATGACCCAAACAAATACCAAAAACAGGGGTTTTGTTGGCTAATATAGTTTTAATCGCTTCGATGGCATAAGTACAAGGTTCAGGATCACCAGGACCATTTGATAAAAACACACCATCAGGATTCATCGCTAATACGGCTTCAGCTGAAGTCATTGCAGGCACTACAGTAACGCGGCAACCTCGATTAACCAGTAATCTTAAAATATTTCTTTTAATACCAAAGTCGTAAGCAACCACATGCTTAATCAGGTTCTCAGCTTGGGTATAGCCGTTTTGTAGATCCCAGATATTTTCAGTCCATTCATAATTCTCAGAGACTGTGACTTCTTTAGCCAAATCCATGCCTTTCAAACCAGCGAAACCTTCAATGGCTGCTTTTGCAGTATCAGGACAAACACTATCACCCGCCATAATACAGCCGCGCTGCGCGCCCTTGTCACGTAATAAACGCGTCAGTTTTCGAGTATCAATATCGGCAATAGCGACAACGTTATTATCTAATAAGTATTCTTGCAGGGTTTTTTCATTACGCCAGTTACTTGCCAATAACGGTAAATCTCTGATAACCAAACCACTGACAAATACGCCAGCAGACTCATCATCTTCGCTATTAGTTCCAACATTGCCTACATGTGGATAAGTTAAGGTCACAATTTGCTTACAGTAAGAGGGGTCGCTGAGAATTTCTTGGTAGCCAGTCATAGCAGTATTGAAAACCACCTCTCCTACAGAACATCCATCCGCACCAATAGATACACCGTTAAATACCGTTCCATCTTCTAAAACCAAACATGCAGACTTAGCCAAACACTTCACCTCAAATATACAAAACGGAACGAATCCTAAAACATCGTTCCGTTATAAGAATAAAAACTAGCTCACTATACAAAATTATGCCGAGCTGGTCATTAACAATTTTAGAAATTAGTCATGTGCAATCACTGTATTTTATCTACAACTAAGCTTTTTTAAATTCATAAATGAGTGTTTATCTGTATAATTTCGCTTCTTTTAAGTTAATCCTCATAACCACGACCATGACCACAGTTAATTCTGAAAAACTCTCTAGCGCCCGTTTTGCAGAGGCAACCGATGCTTTTGTTGAAGTTTTTACCGCTTCTGTCGATTTTGACCAACGCATGGCTACTCAAGACATCCAAGGCTCCATCGCTCATGCCACAATGCTGATGCGTTGTAACATAATATCTAAAGAAGACTGTGAGGCTATTATTGCTGGACTTAATCAGATTAGTGATGAAATCAATAACGGTGAGTTCATCTGGTCTATCCAGCAAGAAGATGTCCACATGAACATCGAAGCGAGACTAACTAACTTAATTGGTATCGCAGGAAAGAGATTACATACTGGACGCTCTCGTAACGACCAAGTAGCTACCGACATACGTCTTTATCTACGCAGTGAAATTGAACAGATTAGCCATCAACTCACGCGCTTACAAAACGCCATTCTAAATTTGGCAGAACAGCATACTGATACCATCATGCCCGGCTTTACTCATTTGCAAGTTGCCCAACCGATCACCTTTGGCCATCATTTGATGGCTTGGTTTGAAATGTTGGTTCGCGATCAAGATAGACTGCAAGACTGCAAAAAACGCGTCAACATTATGCCTTTAGGCGCAGCAGCACTAGCAGGCACTAGTTACCCCATCGATCGCCACATAACCGCTGAACTTCTGGGATTTAGTCGTCCTTCTGCTAATTCACTAGATTCAGTCAGTGATCGGGACTTTGCCATAGAATTTGCATCTGTTGGCAGTTTAATCATGATGCACTTATCACGCTTTTCAGAAGAACTGATCTTATGGTCTAGCGCTCAATTTGATTTTATCGACATGCCTGATGCGTTCTGTACCGGCTCATCAATTATGCCGCAAAAGAAAAACCCTGACGTACCTGAACTCGTTAGAGGCAAATCAGGCCGCGTTACCGGGCATTTAATGTCATTGCTAATGCTAATGAAAAGCCAGCCACTTGCCTACAACAAAGACAATCAAGAAGATAAAGAGCCCTTATTTGATACTGCAGACACTTTGATTAACTGCCTACGCGCCTATGCCGACATGGTTCCTCATATCGGTGCTAAGAAACAAAATATGTATAACTCGGCTAAACGCGGCTTTGCTACCGCAACCGATCTTGCTGATTATCTAGTACGTAAAGGCATGGCCTTTCGTGATGCTCATGAAGTGGTGGGCCTGGCAGTCCGCTTAGGTATTGATAGCCAACGTGATTTATCTGAACTTTCATTAACAGAGCTACAAGAATTTTCAGCACTTATCAGCGAAGATGTGTTTGAATTTCTAACACTAGAAGGCTCCGTCGCAGCACGCAAGCATATTGGCGGCACAGCACCAGAAACAGTCAAAGCCGCCATAGCAACCGCACGATTGTTGATGTCTGCACTTTAGTGGCTTTCAAAGCCTCAGGGGGAGTAGCTTGGGCTGCGGCTTTTTGCAACCCAACATTGACAAGTACACCTTGAGGTTCTAAATACTGGGATTCGTACCTCATCCCAGCCTACGCACAATGTAGACTGGGATGTAGCGACAGAGGCTGTGAAAGTATTATGAATTTAGCTTCCCCCTTTGTAAAAGGGGGATCGAGGGGGATTTTATTAAGTCATAGGTTATTAATATTTAATAATAATTTTTTAATAGATCAAATCTCCCCTAACCCCTCTTTGCTAAAGAGGGGAATAAAAAGAATACTTTTACAGTCTCGATAGCGGAATCCCAGCAATCGGAGCCTAGAGACTTTTCGCAACCCAACATGACAAGGGCTCTATGTTGGGTTAACGATAGAGCCGTTAACCCAACCTACGGTAACTTGATTGAATAAGCTAAGCAATAAGCATCAAGCCTCAGCTAATGGCTTACGCGCACTATGACAACCTAACATCCCAGAAAATATGGCTTTTGCCGTAACTTCACAATAGCCTTGCTCTTCAAGCAAAATAGAAAGCTCTTCGGTAGAATAAAAAATTTCCAAAGCGTTTATAAAATACTGAATCAAATTATAGGCAGCAGGGCTACTACGAAACAGCAAACCAGTGCCGCTCAGACATAAACGCAGATAAGCGTAATACACTTTTTCTACGACACGATTGCTCGGTCTTAACATATCACAATGATAAAAATGCCCACCTGGTTTAAGCACGCGATTAATTTCAGCAAACATGTGGGCGATTTTTAAGTGACGTGAGGCAAACTGTAAAGTAACTACATCAAAATGATTATCTGGAAAAGGCAGGGCATGAACATCGGAGATCACACTATTGATATGAAAACCCAAAGCCTCTGCACGTTGGCGACCGACTTCTTGCATATCAGTACTACGATCTATTGCATGAATTTCCAAGCTAGGTTCACGTTTAAGTAAGGCAATACCAATGGCATTGGTTCCTGCACAGACATCAAGTACACGTTGTTTAGGCTGCAATTCAATCATCGACATAAAGCAACGTAAAAACCAATTCCAGCAGCCTAAACTGGCCACTTGATTGCCACGGTCGTAATAAGGAGCGATGTTCTTAAAAGCATCATTCAATTGCTCGGACCAAACCAAGCTAAAAGCAGATTCTCGAACTTGTTCACGTTTTGTCAGCGGAGGTAAAGCCATAAGGTTAGATTCCATTTAAGTGCAAGGGTTATATTTGTTCGAAAGTTGAAGCTCTTGTCGTTGCTAGGCGGAGCGTCAACCCACACAGATAAGGATTTGCCGCACAAAGCGTGACGGGTTTTATAACCCCATTACTCACGTGTCGAAGTTATCCAAGTATCTAAACCCCGGCCGGCATTGAGTGGAGATTTTATCGTTACCACGCCAAGCGTCACTGCCCAGAGACAAAGCATTGGTAGGCCGGAATAAGACCACCCAAGCGCAGCGCATGGTGGCGTTTCCGGCAAAGGAGCCATACCGATGCCGGAAACGCTTTACTCGCTTACGCTCAAAAAGCCTTATTCCGGCCTACAGATACTATCCACAGTTAAGTACAGGAAAAAAGCGCCCCTACAAACGCTTAACTGTGAGCAGTAACACGGAATGTGAGAACCATAAGAACTATCAAGCATTGTAGGGACAGGTCGCGACCCGTCCGTCTTTAGGAATCTAGGCTACTGTCTTTTATTTCTCGGTCCATCGTGGCAACCACATTTGCGCAAAAGAGGTAGCAAACATCACCATAGCAGCCACACTATAACCAATACCACCGACCATGGTAATCCAAGCGCAGCTAGGCCAAAATTTGGTCAGCCACCAAGAGGCAACATCCAACACTAAGAAAGCAAAGGGGGTTGATATTAAGATAAGTTTCCAGCGTTGGTTAAACTCGGCCATACCGAATATCCAACCAACAAACAAGAATATAAAACTAATGCCAAATAAATGGATATGAGAAACGCGTGTCAGAGTGGCAATGCTAGCACCATGATCGACTTCCGCTAAGGTTTTTGCTACCTCCTGCTTAGTAACTTCGGGTAAACCAGACTCAGAATCATGACAAGTGCCACAGTTCTTTTCAAGCAAAGGTGCAATCTTGCCCCACTCAGCATCCGGTGCGCCATCACGCGCCCATTTAATTAAAGTAAAATTAACCTCGGCAGGCGCTTTATCTTTCATTTTTCCAGTCAGCGCAGCCTCAAGTTTTGAGCCAGAACGATTACCATAATAACTATAGACAATATCATTCATAGACAAACCCGGCTTACCATCAGCCATACCATGGGTAAGCATAATCTGCACGCCTGCCATGCATAAGCCCAAACCCACGACCAATAAATACCCGGTAAACAACACCCGGTAAGTTAAAGACAGCTTGCCTAGCGTTACAGTATCATTCGGTTCTATCATTTTTAAATCCTAAAAGCTGTAGTTATAAGACAGAGCGACGACATTAACGGCGTAACTTTGCATCTGTAAATTGGTGGGCATAAGCGTGGATGGCGTAGTAGAAAACTGCTGCCCGTAATAATAATAGTCATTGCTATTTAACTTTTGATACATATAAGTCAAAGCAAGCTTGCCATTTTTATGAACCTTGTAATGCCCCGTCAGTTTCATACTAATTATTTCATTTGCAATAGGTGGCAAGGATCCGCAAGTCAAAGAAGCCGCACTACCACAGGCGATATTGGTACTAGGTGTATAAAGCACTTGGGTTGAATAGCCCGTGGTATCCCGTGCATAAGATAAATCGCCAATAAGATCAAGTTTGCCACTCAGTAAACCAGTACGCCGAGTCAACAGACCCACAGTATTGCTGTTATCTTCAAGCTGGTTATTCCATAAATTAGTAGGTGCTACTGTTTGAGAAGCTGCACCCACTACAGCGGCACTGGTATTACCATTAGCACCACCAATACCACTACGCATATTGCGTTGTCCGTTCTGCCAATTCCAATAAGCGGAAACGCTACTATTTTCAGCATAGTTATAGGTTGCATCAACATTAACACCCGCTGTATGTCCATTCTGCACACCCAGTGCCGCATCATAACTATCGTAGGTGTAACGGCCATTCAGACCCAAATCCAATTTTTGAGTAACCTGCCAATTAACACCGGCTTTACCCAAATTTTGATTACGATTCGCGTAAGGAAAAGCGGCGTAACCAAGGAAGTTACCTGCATTAAAGCCAGAGTCAGCAGAGCCAGTAGCGGTTGAAGTAACTAGGCTAGTAATACCGTAATTGCCAGCATTAGCTTGGAAGTTCGATACGTCTGCGCGGCGATTTGCATAGGTGTAACCCGCATTAAAATTGACATCATCTCTCGCTTTCAACCGATAAGTCAGGCCTATTTTATCCTCTTCGCTGGCAGGGCTAGCTACACATTGAGCTGCGCCTATCGCCACACTATCACACCAACGCCTGACACTCTCATGATCATAAGCCAGATTGATATTTTGGGCTTTAGTCAGTCGATATGCCGCCGATGCCTCATACTGAGTTTTGCTGTTGCTATACGGGGTATTCACACCGGTATAATTTGTAGTTGCCACAGGAACATTGCTAACGTTTGTAGCAAGCGCATCGTTAATGGCTTTAAATTGATATATTGAAGAGTCAGTGCGATTATCGCGCTCATTAAACTTAAACCCAGCCGTTAAGGTTAGATCTTTGATGCTTTGATTGGTCAGTTTTAAATCACCATGAGTTGTTTCAACCACGCCATTCAACGACGCACCCGGCAAACCAGCTCCCCACATCATATTGGCGTAAGTACCGTTAACTTGCGCTATGTTAGTGGGAGCAAAAGCCGAATTTTGCTGGTTATAACCGTAAGAAAAACCACCCGCCAACTTGGTGGTTGGCGTGAAATTATAACCGCCTGTTAAATTGGCCTGATGCAAGCTATTGCTAGGCGCAGTACTCATCGTATTATTGGTATAACAATTGGCACCTGCACAACCTCCTGTACCCGGAGTCACTACCGCACTTTGCCAGCTCAGACTATTATAATCATCATGAAAAATCGAACCATAATAACCGCCAGTTAGATGACCTTTATCACCTCTCCAATTCAAAGCCGCATTGACATTATCGGTCTGATAACGAGTAGGATTCATTAGGATATTTACGGCTTCGTTAGTACCTTTATAACCAGCACTCCCAATTCCAGTCCCTACGTTTATACCGCCCATCGAACCAGTACCAATTAGTTTTGCACCCGACTGATCTAAATGGTTGTAATCAATTTGCGCACTTAAGCTTTCATTGAAAGTATAAGCAGTGCTTATCGAGCCATTTTTACGACTAACAGACTCTTTTTCAGTATTAAAAGCACCCAATTGAGTTGAATTCAGCGAGCGTGTGTTTGGAACAGCCGTTGTGCCAATAGGTCCAAAATTTGAAGGCAAGGTGAAGTTATTACCACCTACGCTGCCTTGTAGCGGAGTTTGATAGGTATTCGTGATGTTATGCTGCAGTTCGTCGTAACCTAGATTTACTTTCCATTTACCCTGATCACTAACCGAGCCATCCACTGTTCTGGAAGTCGTGCCGAGATTGCTACCGTTCAAATTCCAGCGCAAAGCGCTATTTTTACTGTCGTCATAACCCTCTCCACCGCGCACATCAAAGCTACCTAGACCATAAAAGCCACCATCATTCAAGCCATTATATTGACCAAACCGAGCCGAGTTTTGACTGGAATATAAAGAGCCGAACTCTACCGAGTTAGTTGGACGCTTTAAAGCATCCACGTCATCATCAGCACCAACATTCAGTGGCAAGGCGACAGCCGTCATCAATGCACACTGCACCGCTAACCCTAAGATACTGATATTCATTTTTTCATTACGAGTATTCATGACTATCTCCGTTATTAGTTTAACGTTGTAAAAGTGCGCCAGCTGGATCATTAGAACCATGCACCATGCTATGGCAATTCATACAAGCTCTGCCGGTATAACTCGAACTTGGGTTGGACGTGCTGGCTAAGCCTCCTTGATAACCTGCGGCATTACCAGCTACAGGACTTTTACTGGCATGAGGACCATCGTGACATTCATCACACATAAACGGTGGACGCGATTTAAGCAACGGCGTGATGTTAGAGCCATGTGGCGTATGACAGTTAGTACAATCTTCGCTGACCGGCTGATGCTCCCACAAAAAGGGCCCGCGTTTTTCGGCATGGCAGGTATAGCAGGTTTCGGTCACCGTATTTTTAACTAGTAACTTCGGTCCTGCCGAACCATGTGGATTATGGCAATCAGAACAGGCAATTTTTCCTTCAGGAATCGGATGGTGAGAAAACTTATTCGCCTGCGCTTTTTGATCTTGATGACAAGTAAAGCAAACTAAGGCTTGAGTGGGTTTCTCACGTACTTTGTCATGGGCCGAGTGCACAACATGGCATGAGGTACAGGCTAAATCAGCCGCCTGATGAGCACCACCTTGCCAATGCGTGCGCTTAGGATCTTTTTCATGACAAGATAAACAAGCCACATTCTGATCTTGTGCTTTATTAGGCGTATAAACACCTTTTTTAACACCAAAAATCACATCAGGAGCATCCGTCTTACTGGTCAAATGCTTGACACTTTCGCCATGACAAGACTGGCAAGAAGGCGTGCGAGCATCGGCTTTATTACCATGCGCAGTCTGATAAATAGACAGTATCGGTTTGGTTTCATTTTCATCATGACAGCGAGTACATTCAGAATCTCTGTCTATCATCTGCGCGGGTGATTTTGCGGATGTAACTCCGACAGCAGGCTGAACGTTTTCAGCATACGCCGAGGTCATAAGAAAACCACAAAGCAAAATAATGTTTATAAATATCGTCATAAAATACTCGACTGAACAGATTTAAGCCTCACGCATCAAGCAACGAAGCAGGGTGATTTAATAAAATTTAAGCTGATGTTACGCAGTCGCCATTCAGCGGTTTAATAAAACACACATAATGAGGTCGCTATCGCGACGATGTGTTAATCGGGTTATCGCACCCGAAGGCGAGATACTTTCTTTTGCGCAGCCTTTAGAAAGCATCCAAAGAAAAGGCGGCTCGATTGCAGCTCAATCTGCGCTCCTCGGTTTTGCCTCGGGTCGGTAGCATAGGTATCTACACAAATAATTGTTAGCATTACCACGCGCGAACGATAACATTGTGGTGAAGATCGTAGGGGCGTATTGCATACGCCCTTATAAAATAAGCTCTATAACATTTACTTTCGATGTTGGGCGTATGCAATACACCCCTACGGGGATTTTTTCGCCATAAGTTACTGATATTTTATGATTATTTTTAATACCCCCCCCTAGCCCCTTTTTACTAAAGAGGGGAAATAAAAAGAATACATTCACAGTCTCTGGCGCTTATTCACCCTACAAAACTAAATTCATCTAAAATCAATCTAACGAATAAAATTATTCACTTTTAGATAGAGATCTCATGGAAACCGATTAAAGGCGAAGAGCTAAAACTAGCGACTATCTCTACTTAAGTTGCCAGCCTTAATATACAAATTAATTGGTATTACTGTGAAAGTATCCAAGCGATTAGATTATTAATTTCTTTAGCATCATCCACCTTCAAAATCATGTGAGCTTCTTCATGACCATCAGGAAATTTAGCTGTCTCACCTGAGGTTAAATGATGCAATAGTTTTTCTGTTGCCTTAGGATCTGCTTTAAATTTAGCCGCACTCTTAATAAATGAAGGGCCATCTTTATCTTTATCAACACCATGACAGCGGAAGCAATTGTTTTGTTTAGCTAAAGCTTTTGCCGCATCAGCATCTACTTCTGCATAGGCAGAATAGCAAAAACTACTAAGCAATAAGATAAAAAGAACTTTTAAACCAAATGACTGACCTAACTTCATAACGCACCTTTAAGTTCAAAATAAAAAATCACATGGATCGTAGGGTAATGCAATAACCACACTAATGTCAAATGAATTAATTGTTACAATTATTGTGGTTAAACAAATGCTATTGAGTAAGCCACTAAGACTTTAAAGCACTGGGCCATACCTTGGTATTTAAAAACAAACTTTTAATCAGCAATCAAACAGAAGCCATATAAACACAACAATTCAACATATTAGACATAATAAACGGCTAGCAACTAAAGACGGTACACTATAAAGTTAAGCCTTACACTGTGACTCGTCTTAAGGTTTAGGTCGGGATAGCGATAGCCTAACCCGACAAAATCGTGGTGCCTCTTATTAAGCTGATAGCCGAACAACCTTTTGTGAGAACGACTTTTTCAGTAACTTCGCAGCTCAAACCACTCCCACAAAAGCACTCTATTTAAGTTATTAACTGTTTAAACTTAAACCCCAATTACCACTTGCTGCACCGCACTCCACTCGCCATGCGCGACACTTTTATCCCACCAACGCAACCGATATTCACGAGTTTCATGGGTGTTGCCATTTGCCAAGGGGCGCTCGTCATAATAGGGTTTTACCGTGTCTACAGCGAGAAATTCCCAATTGCCACTATTAATTCGGCCTTCTATCCAAATACCATCATGTCGGTATTTTTTAAAGTCGATACGTACACGACTACCGCTCTCTCCCAGCTCGACATAAACAGTAGGATCAGGAATTAAATGCTCCACAGTATTCGTTGTAGCGATGATACCTAATTCATGACCAATAACATCGGTATAGTTAGCACTGGCTTTAATGCGAATGATCTGACTGGATAAGCGTTTTTGCATGCCAGGCTCAGGTATCGATGGTGAATTCGGAAATGGAGAAGGTAACGGATGTGTAATATTAGCACCACCATAACCCACTCCAGCCACCATCAGTTGCTTGTGTGCCGTTGCATCCTTAGCATCTCGCTGTAATGCAGGATGCCAATATTGCAATAGCCAAATCCAGTAGGCAACATCCAACTGGGTGCTAGCAATTTCTTCGGCACTGATGCCGCAGATAGGGCCGTTGATAGGCAACTTTAAATTATAATGAGATAGCCAAACGATCTGTGCATCTTCGGTTCTTGGAAAAAAGATATTTGCGCTCATAGTCTTAAGTAAACTCCGAATGGTTTAAGTGTGAAATATTGCTATATCAGTAGACGTGTAGAATATTTCCTTATCGCTGCTAGAGGTTTGCTGCTGTTTACTGTGACTTTTTACAAGAATATCGGTCGTTACTAACCCAATAATCTAGTTCATAAGTTACGCCTTTGATATCTTATCTGTCAATATAAATATTTTATTGCCCACCTTAAATATTTTCCTGCACGCCTTGCAGGTTTCATTGAAAACCCAAAACTATTTAGCGCCGTCTAAAAAGTTGCCGAGGTAAACCCTGAAGGTTTTATTGCAGACATACGAGTGTAGCTTGTTGACACAATAAGTTTTTTTGTACAGCTAAAAGATCTAAGGACATAGTAAATATAAGCCATGGCCTACAAAAAATTTATTTGTGACCACATAAAAAGAGCCGACGTCAAAGGAAAAACATTTAGCGTCTCAGTTATAACCGTCATCGCATCCCCTTACTCATTTCCTGTAATTACTAAAGACTACCCACACTTTACTCACGACATTCTACATAGCCATTATTCATTAATCTTAAGCGCATAGGTATTACTACTATTGACAGAAATTATCATGCCGCTGACAATAGCCACATAAACCAGACAAGCTATAGCAGAACGCACATAAACCTGTGTCATTAATTCAATCTGCAATGACAAGCGCATTAAATAGTTTCTTGACAAACCCGGAACAAACAAAGTACATTAACATCCAAATTAAGTTGCCAATGCCGGAAACGCTTTACTCGCTTACGCTCATAAAGTCTTATTCCGGCCTACGAATCTGAATCGGAGTCTGCAGGGTGCAATTGGCGATAGCCGCATTGCACCCAATACTGGAGATCATAAGGAGTCAATAAGCAAATGTAGATGTAAGTTTTTGACACAGAATCGCTGCAAATGCCGGAAACGCTTTACTCGCTTACGCTCATAAAGCCTTATTCCGGCCTACGAATCTGAATCGGATTCCAGCCTACGAGAATTAACACCATTTATGCTTTATAAAAACAAATATCATTAACTTCGCATCACAGGTCGCTAATGTCACGATCAGCTCTACTTATTAAGCTGATTTTTCTTACTATGGACTGATTTAAAAGCAATGGGACCTCACTATGACCGAGCTCGAGCAGCCAGCATTTGCCTTACTAATGAGCAGTGCTTTTTTCATGACAGTCGCATGGCTACTGTTGTTAAGGCCAATTGCCCTAAAAATAGGCCTGACTGATAAACCCAACACCAGAAAAAAACATAACGGTGATATACCTTTAATCGGTGGCTTAGCCATCTATCTATGTATGTTTTTTTTTATTTTGACCGAAAGTAAGCTGACTACTATTAACATGGGTTTTTTGACAGCTATCAGCCTTATTATTGCCACGGGATTGATTGATGATTTCAAAAATTTGGATCTTAAATTACGCTTTTTTGCCGAAATAGTGGCCATATTAATCATGATCAAATGGGGCGGCATTGAAATTACTAGCCTAGGCAATTTATTCGGCCTAGGTGAAATACAACTAGGCCTATTTTCCATACCCTTTACGGTGTTTGCCATTTTAGGAGGCATCAATGCCTTTAATATGATAGATGGTATTGATGGTTTAGCGGGCGGCACTTCACTGATTATTTTTTTTATCTTATGCGCCCTATTTATTACCACTAATTACAGCAATCTTTTATTGCTTTGCTCTCTACTTGCAGCGGCTACCAGTGCTTTTTTAGTATTTAACCTCAAAGCATTTGGACAAAAAACAGCTAAGGTTTTTCTAGGTGATGCGGGTAGCATGATGCTGGGATTTACCATTAGCGTAGTCATTATTTCTGCATCACAAGGCGTTCATAAAATTATTAATCCTGTGACGGCATTATGGCTAATAGCAAGTCCCCTGTTAGATACCGTGACCATTATGTCGCTACGCATAAAACAAGGCCGCTCAGTTTTTTCTCCTGACAGAGAGCACTTACACCACTTATTACCCATCGCTGGCTTTGGGCGCCATGTCACTCTAGGCCTAATTCTAACATTTTCGTTATTATTGGGCTTAACAGGCCTTGCACTAGACCTTGTTTTCAATGCGCCCGAATGGTTAATGTTTAGTTTGTTTATGCTCGTGTTTATTAGCTATCACTATAATCTTAGCCATGCTTGGAAAATGCTAAAAGTCGCGCGCTATTTAAATAGCAATATAGGCATTAAGCGCAGAATCCAGACTAATCGCCGCACACACAATCCGTCATCATTAATATTGATTGTTAAGCGTAGACTCAAGCAGCGACGTATTTTGAGTGATAGACGATATCAAGCAAGTGCTAAAGAAATAGAAGAGTTCAATCAGTCCAGATTTTATAAGTCTTATAAAAAATCTTGATTAATGAACATAAAGCCTGCCCACCTTAAACATAAAAAGCCAATCGACTTCATTAGAGTCAACAGGCATAGCCTAATGACCATTAGTGTATTGCTAATGATGGCGACTGCCAGTTATTACCAGTTCTTTAAAGAAAAAAAAACGCCGTTATGGTTTGAAGCAAAGGCAGCAAGCAATCTCTTAATTTCTTTACCAGAAGATGATGCCCCTCATGCTTATAAAATGGAATGGTGGTATTACAACGGTCATTTGCTAACGGCTTCAGGAAAAAAATACAGTTTTCATGACAGCCTGTTTCTTATTAATAGTGGCATGAGTCAGATGGTTAATCATGTTTCATTAACCGATCATCAATCTGGGCACCATTACATAGATCAACGCAGTACCGCTGGCAATTTATCAGTAGGCACGGTTAATCATTTTGATTTTACTACCGATCATTGGAGTATCGCCGGTGGTAACGGCATTGATCAACTAATAGCCTCAACACCAGACTTTAGCTTTAAACTCGACTTAAACAGCACGCAAGCCCCCGTATTTCATGGCAAAGACGGCGTGATTTCCTTAGGGACTGCCGGCAGTAGTTATTATTATTCACGAACGCGTATGGCTATTACTGGAACCCTAAATATTAATGGTCAAAGCGAAGCTGTCACAGGCCTTGCTTGGTTTGATCATCAATGGGGGGATTTTTCAACAACGCAATTATCTTGGGATTGGTTTAGCCTACAGCTAGATAATCAAGCTGATTTAATGATTTACCAATTACGCGACAAGACCAATCAGTCCATACTTTATACCGGCAGTTATACCAAGGATGGCAACACCGAAATACTTAGCAGCAATGACTTTACATTGACTCAAGGTCAGCACTGGCATAGCACTAAAACAGACATTGATTACCCTGTAGCCTGGAAAATAACCATTCCCAGTAAAAATATGGCCTTAACAACTCACAGCATTATTAACGACAGTGAATTCGATGCCAGCTTGACTAGCTATAATGTGTACTGGGAAGGCGCGATTAAAGTGAGCGGCAGCCATACCGGCTTAGGATTTATGGAGTTAAATGGTTATTCAAATACTAAAAATTGACTTAGGTAATACACAACAATTAAAGGATCACTTTTGTTTAATAACATACTCATAGTGTGTGTAGGTAATATCTGCCGTAGCCCTATGGCAGAGGCACTACTTAAATCGACACTCAGCACTAAGCCTAATGTTTATCAAGTGAGTTCGGCAGGAATCGGTGCTTTAGTTGGGCATCCAGCCGACAACAAGGCAAAGCAACTGATGATAGAGAAAGGAATCGATATTTCTGGACATCGAGCCGATCAGTTAAACGAAGATATGATTCGTAAAGCCGATATTATTTTAGTCATGGAGTCAGCTCACAAACAGGCTATTGAAGCCAAACAACCTAGCGCAAAAGGCAAAGTTTTTAGATTGGGTGAATGGGGTGATTTTGATATTCCCGATCCTTACCAAAGAGATAGTATCGTTTTTGAATCTGTACTAAGACTGATTGACCTAGGCGTAAACCAGTGGCTAAAAAAGCTTTAGGCGCTGAGTTTTTTATGTAGATTGTAAGTAGGGCATAGGTATCTACACAACTAGTGATCCCTGCAGGGTAGCCATAGCAAGGGCTGTATAGAATTCAAAAGCTATTCCTTTGTAGGGGCGACAAATTCGCCACGTTTTAACTAACGAATGTACGGGGCGAATCGGTCGCCCTTACAAAGGAATAGCTTTTGAATTCTATACAGCCCTTGCTATGGCTACCCTGCAGGGATCACTAGTT